>CAMOWQ010000039.1 GCA_946628495.1 uncultured Treponema sp.
ATTTCGGCTGTTACCCTGCAGCTCAGAGTGCTTTCTATCTGAACATGGGACTTGAAACTCTTCCTGTAAGAATGGAAAGATACTGCCAGAATGCAAAAAAAGTAGCTGAATTCTTCAAGTCAAGCGACAAAATTCTTTCTGTAAGTTATCCGGGACTCCCTGGTGATAAATACTACGAAAGAGCACAAAAATATCTTCCAAACGGAACTTCAGGTGTAATTTCCATAAGTATAAAAGGCGGACGCTCTGCTGCCGTAAGATTTATGGACGCTCTTGAACTTGCAAGCGACGAAGTACACGTTGCCGACATCAGGACATGCGTTCTTCATCCTGCAAGTGCAACTCACCGTCAGCTTACCGACGAACAGCTTGTTGCAGCAGGAATCGACGGAGGCATGGTAAGATTCAGTTGCGGACTTGAGAATATCGACGACATCATAGAAGATATTAAAAAAGGACTTGCGGCTATCTAAAAAAAACGTGCTTACAATCAAACATACATTGTAAGCAGCCGCAGAAAGTTTTATCAACTCTTACAAGCAAACGCTTCTGAATGCTCATGCATTCGGAGGCATAATTATCTCTTTAAAGAATATTAATTTTTTTTGCAATTTTTTACTATTTTCGTTTAAAATGTGCTATAATGTAAAAAATAATATATTCAATACTTTGAAGCAAAAAAATGAATATGTTTACCAGGAGCTTTTGTGATTAAGCATGATTTTCCAAAAATCCATTTTTACGATCAGGATTTTGTAGACATTTATAATAAAACATGGTCTTGGGTTTCTTCAAGCTGGATTAATCCGGCAACAGGAGAACAGGACTCTGGCGCATCAGGACTTTTTCTCTTTCCTGAACAGGACAAGCTTATTATAAAGCAGTTTGAAACTATTTTTTCTTCTTTCTTTCTTGTATATTCAAACAGGAATTTTGAACCTTGCAATAACCTAGATTATTTTTACAAACTTCAGGAACAAAACGGTGCAATTCGCTGGCAGTATGATACAAAAACAGGCAAACCAGTATTTACAGACGACAATCCTGAAGGAATAGGACTTCCACTTTTTGCATGGGCAGAATTCAATCTGTATCATAAATCTGCAAACAAGAAACGAGTAAAAGACATTATGCCTGTGCTGCAAAAATACATGGCATGGCTCGAAGAAAACTATAAGCAGGAAAACGGTTTGTACGCAGTGCCTCATACAGCAAGTACAATGGAAAATTCACCAAGGGACGGCTGTGTTTATCCTGTTGATTTTAACGCATGTATGGCAGTAAACGCTTCTTACATGTCTGCTTTGGGAGATATTCTTAACGATAAGGACTTAAGCTTCCAGTACAGAAAGATGTATTTTTCACTTAAGACAAGAATTAATTCTTTGATGTGGGATAATGATACCGGCTTCTACTATGATCTGGACAAAGATCAGAACAGGCTTTCTGTAAAAACAATCGCAGGATTCTGGCCAATGATGGCAGAAATTCCAAATGCCGACAAAGCAGAACTTCTGGTAGGCCATCTTAAAAATCCAAAAAGTTTTGGTACAGAACATCCATTTCCAACCTTAAGTGCCGATGACCCTCATTTTAGCGAAAACGGTGAAGGTTACAGGGGAAGCGTATTCTCTGCATTCAACTTTATGATTATCAAAGGTCTTGAAAAATACGGTAAGCTTGAAATGGCACGTGAATGTGCAATCAGCCATCTTTATTTTGTACTTGAAACACTTCTTCCAAATTACGAAAAAGAAACCGGTGATTTGTACGAAGCTTACCTTCCGGGAAAATACGGAAAAGCACTCTGCTCTACTCCATTAAAGAATTCTCCAGACTTCCCGAAGAAGCACTATCTTATTACAACAGGCCTTTCTACAATTGCAATAATGATAGAAAATGTAATTGGACTTTCAATCAGTCTTCCTAAGAAGACCGTTGACTGGATTATACCAAACCTGGAAATCATGGGTATAGAAAATCTTTCCCTTAAGCGAAACCTCATTACAATTTTAAGTAACAAGAGTTCACGCGGATGGGAAATCCAGATGGAAAGCGAAAAACTTTATTATTTTACCATCAATATTCTTGGACAAAAGAAAAAGACATTGCCTATTCCATCAGGAAAATGTTCTATGCTCATAGATAAACTGTAAACTCGATAAAACACAGGAGATGATGACATGACAACCCCGGAATCAGTCATTGAAATAGGCTCAACAGGGGTAAGGCTCCTGGTGTGCGAATTTACATCTGAAAATCAGCAGAATATTCTTGACCGCTCGGATATGCCTTTGCCATTGGGTAAAGACGTATTCACCAGCGGAGTAATCAGTCAAGACACTCAGGAAAAATGCATTCAAATTTTAAAACGTTATAAAGAACAGCTTGCAGGATGGGGCATAAAACCAGAAGAAACCACCTGCTTTGCTTCAAGTGCATTCCGCGATGCAAAAAACTGCGATCCAGTAATGGACCGAATTCTTGTGCAGGTTGGCTTTAGGGTAAGAATTGTTGACGGCATTGAAGAAAATAAATTCATGTATCATGCGGTAAAAGAATGCCTTAAAAATCAATCTGTAAGTTTTTTCCAGGACAACAGCGTAATTCTTGTAGTTGGAGGCAGCACCACAGAAATGATGCTTCTTTCAAACGGAAAAATGGCCGGCGTTCATTCCTTAAGGCTTGGCACAGTACGCATTGAACAGCAGATGAAAAACCGCACAATATCATACGACGACATTCAGCGGTATGTACGTGAATCCATAAACAACGCAAAAGGCTCTCTTGAAACTGAATTAAATCTTTCTGACGTAAGACGTTTTGTTGCAGTAGGACAGGACGTTACCCTTGCAGCCCTTCTTGTAGGACGTCCGATTTCGACATTTTTATGGGAAATTGATAAAAGGGATTTTGCAATCTTCACAAAAGAAATTCAGGATTTTTCTATAGAAGAATGTGTTGCTAAATTCAAAATTTCTTATAACGAAGCGGAAACTTTGCAGGTAAGTCTTTTAATTTACAATATGTTCATTCATCTTACAAAGGCTGAAACAATCCTTGTACCAGAAACAAACACACGCACAGGTCTTCTTTTAAGCAAACGCTCGGACGAAGACGAAGAACTTCAAAAAGAATTCAATCAGCAGATTACGGCTTCGGCAAAAACTCTGCTTCGAAAATATCATGGAGATGAAAAACATGCAGAATGTGTAAGTATGATTTCTACACGCATATATGACATCCTCAAAGATGAAATAGCACTTGATGACCATGCACGCACGCTTCTGGAAATTGCGGCACTTCTTCACGATATTGGTTCATTCATAAGATATGATAATCACAATCTGCACAGCCAGTACATCATAAAAAATTCAGAAATTTTCGGACTTTCAAGAAAAGACATTTCCATCATTTCTGAAATTGCAAAATATCACAAAGGAATTCTTATTCCACAAGACGAGGACAGTTTTCAGATGCTTCCGCGTTCGGATCGAATGACAATTCTAAAATTAACGGCAATTTTACGGCTTGCAGATGCAATGGACAGAGGACACATTCAAAAACTGAACGACTTTACGATTACAATACGCAACAACACAATGATTTTCCAGACAAAGAAATCAACGAATACGGTTCTTGAAAAAATTGCACTTTCAGAAAAATCAGGAATGTTTGAATCAGTATTCGGTTATAAAATAATTTTGATGTAATGCTCCGCAGCAAAAAAAGAACGGCATGGCAGACTCAAAAACAAAGGGGGTTCTAAAATGGAAAACAGGTACTTTAATAGAGAGCTGAGCTGGCTTGAATTCAACGCAAGGGTTCTTCATCAGGGACTTAGAGAGGAACTTCCGCTTTTAGAACGCCTGCAATTTTTATCTATCGTTACATCAAACTTCGATGAATTCTTTCAGGTTCGCGTGGCTTCCGTAAAACGCATGCTTTTTGAAAATCCTGATTTATACGACATTTCAGGTTTAAATCCAAAACTGTTATTAACAAGCATTTCTGCAAAGGCACATCAAATCATAAGAACGCAGCAAGACTGTCTTATGAACGACATAATTCCTAAACTTTCTGAAGAAGGGCTTGCATACGTAAACAAAAATCATTATTCACAGCAGCAGAAAGAATTTGTACAAAGCATTTTCCGTTCTGAAATATACCCTCTTCTTACACCGTTAAGGACAGATGCACAAACTCTTCCACACTTTAAAAATTTGAGTATTTATGCAGGTTTCCTTCTAAAACCGATTCCTGGAATTAAACCTCTTTCGCAAGATCTGGTAGGAAACAATGACCAGCAGAAAATTGCATTTGTAGAAATTCCGTCGGGACTGCAAAATATTTATTGGATTTCGCAGGTTTCGGATGAATCAAGAAATTCAGCAAACATAAGCGATGATTCTGCTTCAAATGAAAATACCACAACCGTACGTAGAAAGAAATATTTTACACTTCTGGAAGATATAATCAGCATGTGCGGAACTCAACTTTTTCCGGGCTTTGCTGTAGACCAGTCTATTTTATTTAAACTTACCCGCGATGCAGACTTTGCAGTTGATGAAGATGCCGGTAACAATTTTATAAATGCAATGGAAGATGTTCTTGAACAGAGAAAAAAATCTTTTCCTGTTCAGCTTTCGTATTACGGTTCAAGCAAGGTTATTATTGATTTCTTAAAGCAGAATCTTGAACTTACAAACGACGATATTTATAAAATTGACGGAATTATAAATCCTTCGGCACTTATGGATTTACGCGACACGGAAGAAGGAGAAAGACTTAGCTTTGAAAAATGGGAACATTTCTATCCTTCTGATTTGCCGGAAGAAGAACCTTATTGGGACTACTTAAAAATTCATGATAAAATTCTTCATGTCCCGTATGAATCTTACGATACTGTCGTAAAATTCATATCTGACGCAGCAGACGATCCTAACGTTCTTACTATAAAAATGACTCTTTACAGAACCGGCCGCGACTCCCCTATTGTGTATGCACTTGAACGTGCAGCTCATAACGGAAAACAGGTTGTCGTTCTTGTTGAATTAAAGGCACGCTTTGACGAAGAGCGAAATATTGCCTGGGCAAACGAACTTGAAAAAGCAGGCGTTACGGTAATATATGGTCTTGTAAATCTTAAAGTTCATGCAAAAATTCTTATGGTAATACGACGCGAAGACGATACAATCAGACGATATGTGCATCTTGCAACCGGAAACTATAACCCTAAAACTGCAAAACTCTATTCTGATATTTCGCTTTTTACAACAAATCAGCAGATTGCAAATGATGCAACACAATTCTTTAATCTTGTAACTGGCTATTCAACTCTTCAAAACATGAACAGCCTGAGCATGGCACCTGTAAGCATAAAAGCACGTCTTTTAAATATGATACAGAGGGAAATTGACAGAAGCACTGCCGACACTCCTGGTCTTATAATGGCTAAAATGAACAGTCTTACTCACGAAGAAATAATAAATGCATTATATGCAGCAAGTCAGGCCGGTGTAAAAGTTCTTTTAAACATTCGTGGAATATGCATGCTTGTTCCTGGAGTAGAAGGATTAAGCGAGAACATTAAAGTTGTTTCTATTGTTGACCGCTATCTTGAACATTCACGAATATTCTATTTTCAGAATGGTGATACACCTGAACTTTACTGTTCAAGTGCCGACTGGATGAGCCGAAACCTTGACCGCCGAATAGAATTAATGTTCCCGATTATTGATAAAGATGCATTCTCTGATGTAAAATCGATTCTCGAAACTTATTTTGAAGACAACGTAAATGCCATGCAGCTTGAAAGTAACGGCTCATGGATTCCAGTGCAGGAAACTGAACAGAAGCAGAAATTCCGGGCACAGGAAGAGTTGTACAAAAAATATCGGAAAATTGATGAAAAAAAAACAAAAACTGTTGAAGAACAGTTTAAGGTACGCAGAAAATAACAAAGGAGTAAAAAAAATGATTCACGAAAAATACTTTTCGATGCTTAAAGAACAGGAAAAATTCCTTTCACGCAAAAACAAAATTGACGAGACCTTTTACAATGGCGTTTACGACAGGTACGAAAACCCGATTCTTACAAGAGATTCTGTACCGCTTACATGGAAATATGATTTAAACAAAGAAACAAATCCGTTTTTTATGGAAAGGCTTGGTGTAAACTGCGTTTTTAATTCAGGAGCAATTTATCTAAATGGTAAGTACTGCCTCGTATGCCGCGTAGAAGGCAACGATAGAAAATCTTTCTTTGCAGTAGCCGAAAGTCCAAACGGAATAGACAACTTCCGTTTCCGCGACTACCCTATTCTTCTTCCTGACACATGCCCTGAAGAAACAAATGTTTATGATATGCGGCTTACACAACACGAAGACGGCTGGATTTACGGAGTTTTCTGTTCTGAATCAAAAGATAAATCAAATCCAGATTTAGGTGCAGCAGTTGCAGCAGCAGGCATTGTAAGAACTAAAGACCTTGAAACATGGGAAAGACTTCCTAACCTTGTAACAAAACATTCACCTCAGCAGAGAAACGTATGTCTTCATCCGGAATTTGTTGACGGTAAATATGCCTTCTACACACGCCCGATGGACGATTTTATAAATACAGGCAGCGGCGGTGGAATAGGCTTTGGACTTTGTGATGATATAACACATCCTGTAATTGACGAAGAAAAAATCATTTCAAAAAGAATCTATCACACTATTACAGAAGCAAAGAACGGTGCAGGCGCAACACCAATCAAAACCGACAAAGGCTGGATTCATATTTCGCACGGTGTAAGAAATACTGCTGCAGGACTTCGCTATGTACTTTACGTATATGCAACTTCTCTTGAAGATCCTTCAAAAGTTATTGCAGAACCAAGCGGAGTTTTCCTTGTTCCGTTAAAAGGCGAACGCGTTGGCGATGTAAGCAATGTTGTATTTACGAACGGCGCAATTGAACACGACGGAAAAATCTTTATTTACTATGCATCTTCTGACACAAGAATGCACGTTGCAACAACAACTGTTGAAAAAATGATTGATTATGTTTTCAACACACCGCAGGATCCTCACCGAAGCTGCGACTGCGTAAAACAGAGATGCGATTTTATAAAGAAAAATCTTGAACTGTTGAAATAGACGATTAAAAATTCATTTCCGTATAAAAAAAAGGATTGTCAGGTAAGTTTAAAACACAGCTGTCAGGTTAAAAAAAAATGCGGTGGCTTGATATATCGAAACCACCGCATGCAGCAAAAATACTGAACTTATCTGACATCCTTTTTTAGTTTCCGCTTATATCAACGACAGATTTTCTTTCCTGAAATTCACATGGAATTTTAGAAACAATAGGCATAAACATAGGATTTTCAACTTTTGACAAAAGCAAATCTGTTGCCCTGAATCCAATACCGCGAAGTGCAATTGCCATTGTCGTTAATGGAGGATTTAAGAATCTTGAAATAATATGGTCATCAAAACCGGCAACTGAAATATCCTTACCTGGAACAATTCCCTTTTCAAGACAATAATCATAAACACCAGCTGCCATAAGGTCATTCATACAGAAAATTGCGGTAAAATCATTCTGCGATTTATTTTCATACAAAGTCTTGCACATTTTATAACCAGATTCACGCTGCCAGTTGCCTTCCAGCACAAGTTCTTCGTTAAACGGCAGGTTATTTTCGAAGAATGCCTGTTTAATTCCTTCAAGACGCTCCATTGTATGATTATTATCCATGCATCCGCAAATTATACCGATTTTTTTATGTCCTTTTTTAATAAGATAGGAAATGATATCGTAGGCAGATTTTTCATCATCAATAAAAACAGAAGAATAACGTTCGGTAAGAGAACGCCCGTAAGCATAAACTGCAGGAACAGGAAAGCCTTCAGGAAAACAGTCAATCACTCTGTAATGACCGGAAACATAAATAATTCCGTCAACTTTTATTGCAAGCATCTTTTGAACAACAGGATTCATTACTTTGTGATATTCTTCGGCATCGCGAATTCCAAGGGCATCGTTTTCGGAATACATACGAAGATTTGAAATAATTGCACGATATTTATGCATTTCGCACGAAAGGAGAATTCCGTCAATAAGTCCGGGAGATGAAAACAGGTTGATATCTTCGACAATAACACCAATTGTACGCGTACGCTGAGAACGCAAACCTTGAGCCATAATATTAGGCGTGTAACCGGTTTCTTTTACAACTTCAAGAATCTTTTTCTTTGTTGCTTCGGAAACATTTGTCTTACCGTTCAGAATATTCGAAACAGTAGCAATTGAAACTCCACATCTTGTCGCAATATCTTTTAATGTAATCATATCACATCATCCCCCTTTATTTTTCCATTACTTTTTTAATTTATTTAATGCCTCTGCCCGCTCTTTTAATGTCGGATGCGAATAATTCCAGATTACATAAATTTTTGGAGGAAAAAGCTCCGAAAGATTTTCGCTGTTCAATTTTACAAGTGCCGAAACAAGATTTTGAGGCTGTCCCGTAACTTTTGCAGAATAAGCATCTGCCTGATATTCATCTCGTCGTGAAAAATAATTTACTACAGGACTGAAAATTTCTGTTACCGATGAATAAACCTCTGCTGCAAGAAAAAGTCCAATAAACTGAACAAAAAGAACATTTTCAGCAGTGATAGTCTTAAAACCAAATGCAGTATATAAAGAAACAAGCCCCGCAAATTTATAAAGAAGGAAGGAAACTGCAAATTCCAATGGAATCATAAAAATCATTCGCCTTAAAATATGATGCAGTTTATAATGTCCCAATTCGTGACCAAGAACAGCAACAAGTTCATCAGGAGTAAGGCTTTTTACAAGTGTATCGTACAACACAATGCGTTTTGCCTTGCCAAAGCCTGTAAAATATGCGTTGAAATGACCGCTTCGTTTTGATGCATCCATTACAAAAACACCGTCAGAAACAAAACCTGTTTTTTCAAGCAAGTCGTTTATTTTATCTTTAAGTTCGCCTTCTTCCAGCGGAGAAAATTTATTAAACAGAGGCGCAATAAATTTCGGATACACAATCTGCATCACGACTGTAAAAACTATAAGGACTGCACAAAGCAAAAACCACCAGGAAGTTTTAAAAATCACAAGAACAACTGAAGCTATAAAACATAAGAGCGCGCCAAGAATAAGACTAAGCAGAGTTTCCTTGATATAATCTTTTATCCAGAGTTTGAACGTCATATTCGAAAAACCGAATTTTTTTTCTACAACAAACTCGCGGTATAAGGCAAAAGGAATTGAAAAGATTTCCGTTGGAATTGAAGAAATAATTACAAACAGAAAAAAACAAAGAAATGTATTTCCCAAAGAAGAAGGAAAACCTGAAAGAAGGCATATTTTTTCAAAAAGGAACGGATAAAAACCAAAAAGCATTAACGCAATAGAAACGATGAGCGTACAAACGGAAGAAGGAATCCATGCAAAATAACGGGCATCTTCATAACTGCGGATTTTCGATAATTTTTCTGCAGTAAAAACTTCATCAGCACCAGGAATTTCTTTAAGCCATGCAGGAATGGAAACTTTTACAGATGTATCCGCATTTCCGTTTCTAGAGCAATCGTCTGTTTTGCGTGCATGACAATCAATAAATTCCAGAAGCTGATTGATAATAAAACTTACAAGCGAGCCGCATACAAAAACAATTACAAATATATTTTTTAAATCCAAAACTATTTTTAATCCCATGGAATTGTCCTCAACTTTGTATATTTTGCATCGTAATCATGAGTACTTGGTCTAAGCCCCATTATACGTTCATTTTCGGCTTGAAGCTGAAATTTTATCATCTGCTTAAAAACATTCATCAACGGTTCAGGATTAAGTTCTGCATCAACAAAATTAACAGCCTGCAGTTCTTTTATAAGATAATAGCAGCATTCTATAGTAGAGATGTATTCTGGTTTTGGTTCATGTTTAAATGTAAAAATAGAACGGTAATCACCAGAAAAAGAAAGCCGGGGAAGTTCAAGCAAAAACGGATTATGTTCAATCATTTTTTTTGAACAAAACCAGGTTGCATCAAGAATAAGGACGAGAAGCGTTTTATTTCCAACAGCCTGAGTAAATCCGTCTTTAGAAGCCGTCCATGCATCTTCGCCAGGATACATCAAAACAGGAAAATATTTTTCATCGTTCAAAAGCTGGTTCAGGCGTACATTATTTTCAAAATCAAGACCGATAATCACTTCGGAGTTTTTTAGCGAAATATGCGAAAGATATCCGGTTCCTGTCCTCTGCCTTTTTGCTTCTTTAGGATGCATCAGAAAAACGAATTTTACGCCGGTTTCAAGTTCTTCCGTATATTTACACAAACAGTTTGATTCCGGTTTGAAGCATTTAAAACATCTTTGTCCCATAATTTATTTTACAGATAAAGCGTTTTTTTTTCTATCAGCAGCAGGGATTCTATTGTAAAACGTACGGAAAATTCTATAAAATCATTACGAGGTGAAAAATGGAACAGTACAAGAAAGAATTCATTGATTTTATGGTTGAATGCCAGGTTTTAAAATTCGGAACGTTTACTCTCAAAAGTGGCCGGATTTCTCCGTTCTTTATGAATGCAGGAGCTTACATCACAGGAAGCCAGCTTATGAGGCTTGGTCAGTATTATGCTCATGCTATACACGATAATTTTGGTGATGATTTTGACGTGCTGTTTGGACCGGCATACAAAGGAATTCCACTGGCAGTTGCAACAAGCATTGCATACTCATCACTCTTCGGAAAAGAAATCCGCTATTGCAGCGACCGCAAGGAAGCAAAAGATCACGGTGCAGATAAAGGAGGAATTCTTGGTTCACCTTTAAAAGACGGCGACAGGGTTGTTATTATAGAAGACGTTACAACTTCCGGAAAATCAATCGAAGAAGTTTATCCTAAAATCAAGGCACAGGAGCAGACTGAAGGCGGTATAAAAATTGTAGGAGAAATTGTTTCCTTAAACAGAATGGAATGTGCCCCTGACACTAAAAAATCTGCGCTTGAAGTTATTGAAGAAAAATACGGTTTCCCAGCAAAAGCAATCGTTACAATGAGTGATGTTGTTGACGCACTCTACACACAAGGCCCGAAAACCGTAATAACCGCCGAAATCAAACAGAAAATTGACGATTATTACGCTCAGTACGGTGCAGAAGGCGTAAGTTTCTAAACAATGATAAAACAATTATCCTAAAAGTTTCTTTGCGATGGCAGCGCAGACATTCTCGCCGTCCATCGCACTGGAAACAATTCCACCAGAATAACCGCTGCCCTCTCCCGCAGGATAAAGGCCTTTTACAGAAGAACATTCAAATGATTCTTTATTGCGGACAATTCTTACAGGCGTACTTGTACGGGTTTCGCTTGCAATAAGCAGGGCATCATCACAAATAAAACCTTTCATATCTTTATTGATGATTCTGAATCCCTTTTTAAGTCTTTCGTTTATATGAGAAGGAAGCCATTCATTCAAATTTGAACTTACAAGACCAGGCGTATAGCTTGATTCTGGAAGAGACGCGGATTTTTTACCGTCAAGAAAATCTACAAGACGCTGAGCTGGAGCTGCCTGACCGTTTCCATGTTCTTTAGTAAGTTTTTCCAAATCAGAACGGAAAAGGAGCCCGGCACAGGCAGGACATCCAAGTTCTTCCGCCTGTTTTTTAAATTGCTCAGGAATATCTTCAGGACGGATTTCTACAACAATAGCAGCGTTAGACCATTTTGAATTTCGTGCCGCCGCCGACATGCCGTTTATAACAATTTCATGCGGTCCCGAAGCCGAAGGAACGACAAAACCGCCCGGACACATGCAGAACGAATAAACTCCCCTTTCATCAACTTGAGTAGTAACCCTGTATTCTGCAGCACCTAAAGTTTTTCCCGCCTTATGATGATACTGAATGCCGTCTATTATATAACGCGGATGTTCTGCACGAACGCCAGCTGCAAACGTCTTTGCTTCCAGAGCAGCAGGCACTTTTTTTGCAAGAAGCATGTAAATATCTGTTGCAGAATGGCCCGTTGCAAGCACAACTGCATCTGCAAGAAAAGTTTTTGTTTCGCCAGTTTGAGTGTTCTGTGCGAGAATGCCTTTTACACTAGTTGAAGTTTCAGAAATCTTGCCCCCCCTACCTGAAATGCTTTCATCGCCGCCGTTTTCAACGTTTTCATCATCAAAAATAAAATCAACAGCTTTATGATTAAAATAGATTTCTCCACCAAGCTCCTGAATTTTTTCGCACATACTGTCGATTACTTTAGGAAGCCTGTCCGTTCCAATATGAGGATGCGCGTCAGTAAGGATTTTTTCGTCGGCACCAAAATAATTGAAAATTTTCAAGATGCCGCTAACATCTCCCCTTTTATTACTACGGGTATAAAGTTTTCCGTCTGAAAAAGTACCTGCCCCGCCTTCTCCAAAACAATAATTCGAATTTTCATCAACAAGATTCTGCGTACTGATTTTTGCAATATCTTTTTTACGCTGCAGTGTTGTTGTTCCGCGTTCTATAATTACAGGTTTTATACCAGATTCAAGAAGTTTTAACGCACCGAATAAACCTGCAGGCCCGCATCCAATAATTAATACGGATTTTTTACCGTCAGTTTTTTTCCATTCAGGAAGTTTTTCCTGCTGATTTTCAGGCTTTTCGCCAATATATGCCTTGTATTTTAAATGCAGCTTAACATTTCCGTGCCGTGCATCCACCGATTTTTTAACGAAAACAAACGAAACTTCCGAATCATTTATTTTTCTGCCGTCAATCTGCAGGTTCATTTCATGCAGCTGCTTATACAGCAAAGAATTTATAAGCCCTTTATTATTTTCATTTTTAGGCTGAAGTGTAATCGTAATATCCCTAATCATAATTAGAATTATAAAGAAAAATTTGTATTAAGTCTTTAGATGATTTTTATCTTTAGAATATATGAAAGGGCAAATGCAGTATAAGAAAATTTTTAATAAAGACTGGCGAAAAGAAACGAATCGCGGGGCAAAAACACTTTTTTTGTTGCGCCGCAAAAAAATGCCTGTAGCTAGTTTTTGCAAGCAAAAACTAGGGAAGCAAAACGAAGTTTTGCGACTTACTTTGCAACAAAAAACGTGTAGCACATTATTGTGCGGTTTTGACCCACGAGCTCGTGACTGGAAGCCAACTTTTGTACCAATTTTTTTATAATTCATTTACCCTATCTTCCATTTTTACCTGACATTCTTTTACTAAAAATATTTCATAAATATATTTTACACCTTAAATTTTCATATATTTTATGATAAAATAATCTGATGGCATTCTTGTCTCAATTGCATCTCTAATTTCTCAAATAAATACGGGACTTTTACGAAGATGCATAATTCAATACTCTGGAGATTTTCATGGCAAAAACTTTCGATGACAAAAAAATTATCTACACAATGGATCGTGTCGGCAGAGCATACGGCACAAAAGTTGTATTAAAAGACATCAGCATTTCATATTATTATGGAGCAAAAATCGGTGTTATCGGTTCTAACGGCGCCGGAAAATCTTCACTTTTTAAGATTCTTGCAGGAATCGATAAGGATTATACGGGAGAGACAACGCTTGCTCCTGGATATACAATCGGATATCTTGAACAGGAACCGTATCTTGAACCGGGCAAAACTGTAATAGAAGTTGTAAAAGAAGGCGTTAAACCTATTACTGATTTACTTGCCGAATTCGATAAAATCAACGAAGCATTTGGTGAGCCGGATGCAGATTTTGACAAACTTTGTGCCCGCCAGGGTGAAGTTCAGGAAAAACTCGACGCTATGGATGCATGGAATCTTGATGCAAATCTTGAACTTGCAATGGAAGCCCTTAGATGTCCGCCGTCAGATCAGGTTGTAGACGTGCTTTCCGGAGGTGAACGACGTCGTGTTGCATTATGCCGTCTTCTTCTTCAAAAACCAGACATTCTTCTTCTTGACGAACCTACAAACCATCTTGATGCAGAAACTGTCGCCTGGCTTGAAAAACATCTTCATGATTATCTAGGAACAGTTATTGCAATTACTCATGACCGCTACTTCCTTGATGATGTTGCAGGATGGATTCTGGAACTTGACCGTGGCGAGGGATATCCTTTCAAAGGAAACTACTCTTCATGGCTCGAACAGAAAAATCAACGGCTTGCTCTCGAAAATAAAAACGAATCTCTGCGCCAGAAAGAAATTCAAAAAGAATTGGAATGGATTCACATGGGCGCAAAAGGACGTCAGGCAAAACATAAGGAACACATCACCCGTTACAACGAACTTATGGCACAGGAAAGCAAGAAACAGCTTAAAGATACCCAGATTTCCATTCCTGCAGGCCCACGTCTTGGCGGACAGGTTATTGATATAGAAAACCTTACAAAATCTTTCGGTGATAAACTCCTTTTTGAAAATCTTAACGTTCATATTCCTGCAGGTGCAATCGTAGGAATCGTTGGACCAAACGGTGCCGGTAAAACAACACTTTTTAAGATGATTGTTGATGCAGCAGGCCTCGATGGTGGAGAAAAACCTGATTCAGGAAACATCAAAATCGGTCAGACTGTAAAACTCGTTTATGTAGACCAGATGAGAAGTACGCTTGATATGAATAAAACCGTATACGAAACCCTTGGAGGCGGCGGAGACCTTGTAAAACTTGGTGCCGTTGATGAAAAAGGACGAGCTCTGGAAGGTGGAGTTCGTGAAGTAAATGCTCATGCATACTGCGGCTGGTTTAATTTTGCAGGCCCGGATCAGAACAAAAAAGTAAGCGTACTTTCTGGTGGCGAACGCAACAGATTAAACCTCGGACTGATGCTTAAAGAAAGCGGAAATGTTCTTCTTTTCGATGAACCTACCAACGACCTTGATGTTGAAACTGTACGAGCACTTGAAGAAGCACTTGAAGATTTTGCAGGCTGTGCCCTTGTTGTAAGCCACGACCGCTGGTTCCTAGACCGAATCTGTACACATATTCTTGCATTCGAAAACAATTCAGAAGTACGATTCTTTGAAGGAAACTGGTCTGAATATGCAGAATGGAAGATGAAGGAATTCGGAGAAGACGCTGGCGTTCCAAAACGCACTGTATATCGCAAACTCAGCAGATAAACATAAAACGCCGGTCACCATTTGACAACCTTAATAAGGAGATACTTAATGTCATTCAGAGACGATTTTTTATGGGGAGCAGCAACAGCATCTTATCAGATAGAAGGTGCCTGGAACGAAGACGGAAAAGGATTGAATATCTGGGATGATTTTTCACATCAAAAAGGACATATAGACGACGGCTCTAACGGAGACATTGCCTGCGACCATTATCACCGCTATAAGGAAGATGTAAAACTCATGCACGAAATGGGATTACAGGCATACCGTTTTTCCATTTCCTGGTCACGAATTCTCCCTCAAGGAACAGGTAAAGTAAATCAAAAAGGCATAGATTTTTATAACAACCTTATTGATGAGCTTTTAAAATACAACATTACACCTTTTGTTACGCTCTTTCACTGGGATTTGCCGCACGCACTTCATTTAAAAGGCGGATGGCTGAATTCTGACAGTTCTTTATGGTTTGAAGAATACACAAAAGTGATTGCAGAGAATTTCGGTGACCGCGTAAAAAATTTCATAACATTCAACGAACCATCTGTTTTTATGGGATGCGGATATCAGCAGGGAAGCATGGCTCCAGGCTATAAAATGGGCGACAGAGACCTTTTAATTTTTGGACACAACGTTCATCTTGCACACGGACGTGCAGTCAAAGTATTACGCGAAAAGGTACAAAATGCAAACATTGGAATTACCCTCGCAACTCAACCGAAAGTTCCTTTTGACAGCACTGAAGAACAGGCTTACAACTCTTATTTCTGGTGCGGACTTTCTGGCTTTTTCTGGTCAAATGCCTACTGGATGGATCCTATTGCAACAGGAAAATATCCGGAACAGCTTATAAAAGACGCAAAAGAGGCAGGCGTTCTTGATAATGACTTTAGCGAAGAAGACATGAAAATCATCAGCGAGAAAATTGATTTTCTTGGAATAAACATTTATGAAGCACAGTACGAAGGAAATTATCAAAGAATCCGCGGAACGGCACATACCGAACTTCAGTGGGATATTTACCCGGATGCATTAAAATGGGGAGTAATTCACAATTACAAACGCTACAATCTTCCGATTTACATCACCGAGAACGGAATTTCTACTCATGATTGGGTAAGTCTGGACGGAAAAGTACATGATCCAAACCGAATCGACTTTCTTGCAAGATACCTTCATGGTCTTAAAGAAGGCATTCAGGCAGGAGCCGATGTACGCGGATATTTTCAGTGGTCATTCATGGACAACTTTGAATGGGCAAGAGGATATAATCCACGCTTCGGTATGATTTTTGTCGATTACAAGACGCTCGAACGAACACCAAAAGATTCTGCATACTGGTACAAAAAAGTAATCGAAACAAACGGAAAAGATTTGTAAAATTATTTATCGGCAACTAATCTTTTGCTGCCGGTAAAAACTGCAACAATAAAATATCATAAAAAAATCGGGGGAAGTATGAAATCTAAAGAATCTATATTGTCCTACAAACTTTTTTTGCAGCAGGAGTATTCAGATTTTCATCTTTCCTACGATTCCGAAATGGAATTTTACAATGCTGTACGCAACGGTGATTTTGACGAAGTAAAAAAACATATGAGCCCTCTTACCGCTTCAGGACTTGGAATTCTTTCAAAAAATCCCGTTCAAAACATGCGCTATCATCTTGTAATAACAATTGCACTTATCACAAGATTCTGCATAGAAGGCGGAATGCCTTCTGAAACCGCGTACACACTCAGCGACATATACATTCAACAGCTTGATACCAGCACCGACACAGACCAGATACAGATTCTTCATAAAGAAGCCGTCTTTGATTTTACGGAACGCATGGCTAAAATCAAGAAAAACGTCGGATTTTCAAGAGCAGTTTTAAAAACTTCCGAATACATTTATAATCATCTTAATGAAAAAATCTCTCTGGATGAAATAAGCCGCGAACTCAACATTAATAAACCGTATCTTTGCGAATTATATAAAAAAGAAACCGGCAAAACAATTTTTCAATATGCAATAAAGCTTAAAATAGAAGCAGCACAAAAAATGCTGATGTATACAGATTACTCACCGGCTGACATAAGCTATTATTTTGCATTCTCATCTCACAGCCATTTTATAAATACATTTAAAAAACATACAGGCATGACACCTAGTGAATACAGAAAAATTCATTATAAAAAATATTTCGAAAAAAAAGAGGCTCCTGCACAAAACGAATTGCACAGGAGCCCAGGTCTTTTATGAAAAATTAAAGGTAGTTACATTAAGAACTAGCGGTTTGCGTCTTTTAAGAGGCCGGCCCAAACATTCTTTGTATCTTCATAAGCCTGCTGTGGTGTTACATATCCAGGATAAGTTACCCAGATTACATCACCCATGTAGTTAATTCCAGGAATCAATGTATCATATCTTGGATTTGGTTCTGCACGCATAAGAGCAAGAGTTTCATCTACAGCGCGGTCATCACGGAATGAAGGATAGAAACCTTCCTTCCAAGAATCAGGTGAATCATATCCAGGTGTTTCATCTGACCAGAAATCAAATGCTTTTGCAATCTTTGTAGCTCTTTCATCATCATAGCAAGATGGAATTACATAAAGATTGTCGTTATGCAAAGTCTTGTATTTTCCATCGCCTTTAGGTCCGAGTGGGAAACATACAAAACCATAATCATCAGCCATTGCAGCATATTCACCGTTAGTCTGAGCTTTATATTCCTGATCAACCTGGAATGCAACCTCACCGTTAATGAATGCAGGGTACATCCAGTTCCATTCAGAACCTTCCGGCTGAGGCATTTCATAATGAGTTGCAAGATGAGCACACCATTCAAGAGCTTCAAGACACTGATCAGTTCCAACATTGTTTACAAATTTTCCGTTAGCATCTTTACCAATCATTACAGTACCGTTTGACATTACAGCCAAAGGTGCAAACTCTGTAGAAGAGTTAGCCATACCCCAATGATCAATTACACCGTCATTATCAGAGTCATATGTACACTGCTTCAAAAGCTGTTCAAAAGTTTCCCAAGTCCATTTTCCTTCTTTCTGCAAATCATAAGGAAGATCAGGTTTTATACCAGCTTCTTCAAGAAGTCTCTTATTAAAGAATACACCACCTCTTGGTTCTGGAGCTAAAGGTCTCATTGCATAAAAAGAAGAACCTTTTGTAAGCATTTTTTCTGAACCAGAAGCCCATTTTGGTTTAGAGAAATCGATTACTTCTTTAGGGAATTTTGACAAATCATAGAATAAACCCGCCTTAAGACCTGTCAATGCAGAACGATTATCGATTACAAAAACGTAATTTTCTTTTCCACCTGTGATACAGAAATTTGCAACAAACTGAGGATGTCCATCCCAACCAGCAACCTGCTTCTGTGTCATTTTATAGTTGTAAGTCTGCTGAGTCCATTTGTGCCATGCACGGTTAGCTTCTTCAATAGGACCTGCAGCCGGAGTATTTTCCCAGTTTTCACCAGACCACCAGTCTACCAAATCAATCTGAATGCCGCCAAGATTCCAAACTTTTCCTTTAGAATCCTTCTGTTTTACAACATCCTTAAACGGATCAGATTTCTTTGCCTTTTTCTTTGGTGCAGCAGAAACCTGAGCACTAATCAACAACATAGCAGCAAGTGCAAATGCCATTTTTTTAACGAAAGTCTTTTTCATATAAAACTCCTAAATTTCATTAGAATTATATTTACCTTTATAGAATAAGCCTGTATTGATTGAAAAAATATAAAGTTATTCGGTAATATTACATTTTATTTGGTTTTTATACATAAAAAAAGCAGGACCGTTTTCAGCCCTGCTTTCTAAATGCACCAATAATTATTACACCTGCAACCTTTACTGTACAAACAGCCTCATTCTGCAGGGGCCAACGGGAAATGATGAAAATCCCGTTAGCAAACATTTTCGTTAAAGAAATTATTCTTTAACACCACCAATAGTCATTCCGACTACGAAGTACTTCTGAACGAAAGGATAAACAATCAAAATAGGTATAGTTGCAATCATTGTGATTGAAGCACGAATACTGATTGGAGTTACCATTGAACTTGAAGCACCGGAAGAAGCAGCAACAGCCATAGAGTTTGCATCTGCGGCAGAAGAACTTTGATTCTGGCTTGACTGCAGGAATTCCATAAGTTTGTACTGCAAAGAATGAAGATTAACTTTTCCAGAACAATACAGATATGTATCGAACCAGCTGTTCCATGCGCCAACTGCAACGAAAAGTGCAATCATAGCAATTGAAGGAACAATTAAAGGAAGAATAATATTCCAGTAAATCTTAAATTCATTTGCACCGTCAATTCTTGCAGATTCAACAAAGCTGTCAGGAAGTCCGTTGATATAAGTTCTTACAAGAATAAAGTTGAAAATATCAACAAGATTTGGAACGATATAAACAGCATATTTATTCAACAGACCAAGCTTTTTAATAAGCATGTAGTTTGGAATAAGACCTGCATTTACATACATAGAAATTACAAGAATTGTTGTAAGCCATGTTTTAAGAACAAATTCCTTGCGGCTCAAAGCATAAGCAAGCATAGAAGTACAGAATACACTGCAAACTGTCTGAATTACAGTTCGTGTAACAGAAACCAGCAAAGCTCTGAAAAGTCTGTCATCAACAAACAAAACTTTATAGTTCTGCATAGTCCATTTACGAGGCCAAAGTTTAATACCGCCTTTTACGGAATCAAGACCATCATTAAATGAAACTGCTATAGTATTCCAGAAAGGATAAACAGTAACAAGTACAAGGAAAAGCAGTGTCAGGAAAATGATTGTATCAAAAACCCAGTCACCAGCAGAACGTCTTTTTAATCTAGAAGTAAAACTAATCATTATATCAACCTCTCTTCACCACTCTTCTTAGCAATAGTATTAGCAATAACAAGAAGAATAATATTAACGGCATTCTTAAAGATACCGGCAGCTGTAGCAATTGAGAAGTTGAACAGCTTAAATCCATATTTAAGAACATAAATATCAATTGTACTTGCAACATCAATAGTCATACCATTCTGCAAGAAGTATGGCATTTCGAAGTTAGAGTCAAGGATATGTCCAGCACTCATAATCATCATGATAATGATTGTAGGTTTAATTCCCGGCAAAGTAATGTGCCAGATTTTTCTTAAACGACCGCATCCGTCAATTTCAGCAGCTTCGTACAAACAAGGATCAATTGCCGTCATTGCACCAAGATAAACGATTGTATTCCAACCAACTTCCTTCCATACATAACTCCAACCAATGATATTCCAGAAATATTTTGGAGTAGCAAGCCACTGTACAGGCTCTTTAATAATATGGAAAAACAACAATATATTATTTAATGCACCATCTTCTACGTTAAGAACATTCGCAACCAAACTTGTAACAATTACCCAAGAAAGGAAGTGAGGCA
>CAMOWQ010000040.1 GCA_946628495.1 uncultured Treponema sp.
CCATTCTCTTCTGAGCTTCTTCTGTAGACCAGTTCAATGTAGCACACTGAGCTTTTGCAGTCTGTCCTGAGCGGCATACAATTACACCTTTGTCGAGGTAAGGTTTAAGAACATCCATTGCTCCTCCAAAGAAGAAGTTGATGTTGTTGTCACCCGGGTCACCTGTAAAGAATTCCATGTAAATTGGATCTGAAGCAGTGCGTGATTTGAGGTTGAATTTTTCTACAAGATAATCACCCTGAATTGTACCAACTTTGTAGTTATCGAATGTTGCATAGTAAGAAACAGCATCTGTATTCATGATAAGGCGGTCATAAGCAATAACTTTGATTCCCTTCTTCTTTGCTGCATTCAATGCATTTGAAAGAGAAGAACCATCAATAGCTGCAATTACCAGAACCTTGCATTTTCCAGTAATCATGTTTTCAATCTGTGAAATCTGTGTAGGAATGTCATTTGCTGCATACTGAAGGTCTACTTTGTATCCAGCCTTTTCGAGCTGAGCTTTCATGTTAGCTCCATCCTGATTCCATCGCTGCAAGTCTTTTGTAGGCATTGAAACACCAATCTTTTCCTTAGAAGAAGATTTTCCACATCCAACAAGGCCAAGAGCAAGAACTCCTGCCATCAAAACTGCCAAAAGTTTTTTCATTTTGTTACTCCTAAAATTTTTTTTGAAAGGAAAACCGTCCCGGAAATAACGTAATTTTTCCTTCGCAATTTTTCTTACAAATAGGAGTATAACTTTTAAAAATCAATAAAATTCATTGAAATTCTATACAATTTTGCTAATTTCTTGATTTTTTTAATGCAGCATCAATACAAAACCGGTAAATCATCTAGATTTTTTTGTGGTGTATTTTGTGCTAAATTCTGCAGAATATTTATACAATTCGTAATGGGACTAAAATTTTTTCAGGCATTACATAAAGAATCAGTTTGATATATCAGGAATTGTTAAATAAAAACTAACGGTAAATTTCATCTTTTGTATGAAATCCTGTATCAATAACCTGTCTGTCGATATTTTCTTTTGTAACAATTGCAGGTTCAAGCCACACAACAGGAATTTCTCCAAAACCGTTTTTTATTACGTTTGAAGTGCCGATTATTTCCGAAACGCTTTCGCCATTTACAATACGCACGGCATATTCTGCACAAAGCTGTGCAAGCTGAGAAATAGGCTTATAAATTGTAAAATCCTGTTTACCCTGAACAATATACTGGCATGCCGCAATATCAGCATCCTGACCGCAAACTGGTATATGTTTTTCGGAATAATACATGCTCATTGCACGAATTACACTGTCTGCCAGAGCATCATTACCGCATACAATTGCATCTGGAACATCTCCGTTTGTAATAAGACGAATCATTTCTTCATAAGCAAGGTCGTAATTCCAGCCATCGGTATAATATGTGTAGCCTATATGAATCGGGGAACCAAGAATTTTTTTATTAATTCCCCTCTTTATCAAAGTCATATTATAATCTTCTTCGGGTCCGAGTATGCAAAACCAGTTTCTGCCGCCTGTCCTGCTCATCAAGCCCTGCGCCATAAGTTCACCAACACGCTCGCTGTTTATTGTGATGTATAAATCGATATCGGCATTTAAAACAAGCCTGTCGTAAGAAATAACAGGAATTCCTTTTGCCTTGATTTTCTGAATTGATTCTGTAAGTCCATCGGCCTGTTTTGGAAGAACAACAATCACATCCACATTGCGGTTTGCAAGATACATAAGCTGACGGTTTTGCTCTTCAAGCTTGTTTCCTGCATTCTGAACAATAACATCAACACCGTTTTCCTTTGCCTTATTCATAAAAACATCGAGGTCTCGCTGCCAGCGTTCAATTGCAAGAGTATCTATAGAAAATCCGATTGTTTTTTTATGATTAACAGAACTTTCGCTTTTTTTATCAGAAGCAATTCTTACAGCTTTATTTTTACTGCACGAAAAAAATCCCGTAAGCATAAACAGAAAAAGAAATATCGAAAACACAGAACATGCATATTTTTTAACAAAATGCCCCGCAAAAATCTTTCCACTAAAAAATTCTTTTTTCATACATACGCTCTTTCTTACAGTTATTTTCTAAAATCGCTTGGCGTAACACCAAATTTATTTCTGAACAATCTTGAAAAATAATTCTGGTCGTTATAGCCAACTTCCGCCGTTATTTCTTTTATAGACAAGTCCGTTTCTTTAAGGAGCGTCCGTGCTTTTTCAAGACGCCTGTCGGCAAGGAAATTTACAAAAGTAACGCCTTTATTTTCTTTAAACAGCTTGCTCAAATAAAACGAGCTTACCTTTACATAATCCGCCATCTGTTCAAGCGAAATTTCCTGCGACAAATTTTCATTTATATAATCACATACTTTTTTAATTATAGGATTTTCGGAATGAATTTTTGAACCTAAAACCGCCGAAACATCATTAAGAAGAACTTCCAGAACATAATCTAAAACCATGCCTCTGTCATTAAGCGTACTTAAAACCGAAAAACTGTTATCGAATTCTCTGTTTTCAAAAGCAGGATTTATTTCTGCCGTAACGTTTTTTGCCGTAACAATAAGTTCAAAACAAACATTCTTAAAATAATTCAAATCAGAATTTATTTCCTGAACGCTTGATGAATACAAATCCATGAATGATTTTATACCGTTTGAATCTCCCTGCCTAAGACAGCTAATTATCTGTTTTTTAAATGTTTCGGCAGTACGCATATTTTTTTCATCCTGATATGATAAAACTTCCTGCTGCTGCATTCCATTCATACCATTCATACCGTCAGACACAGGTGCATTTTTTTCGTTTTCATTAATTTCGAACAGAATGCCACCTTCTACCGGAGTTTGATTAAGGCATCTTAAAGCCTGCGAATAAGATTCTTTTAAAGTCTGCCCCGACCATTTTTCCTGAACGGCACTTACTCCAAGCCGAATGCCTGCTCCAATTCTAAAAGACATATCAGAATACAACTTTCTGATTTCGGCGTTTATCAAATTCTGCTCCAAAGTTTCAGAAAAAACGGGGTATAAAACAACAATGCGATTCATCATAAATGAACTTACAAGACAACGATGCTTTTCGTTCAAAAAAGTGCGTATCTGCATATATGTCGAATACTGATTTTCGGAAGTAATGCGAGGTATTTCAAAACAGCAGAAACACCACGGACGTTCATTCATATTAAAATAACTTAAATATGAATTAAAATCGAAATCCTTTTCCTTGTTGAAAATGCATGCATAAATAAAATCACTTTCAATCATCGGCGAAACCATATCAAGCTTTTTATGAAGCTCCATATCCGCCGACATTTTTCCCCTGCGACTGTCTATTAAATCCATTGCAGTGCGTATTGTCTGAATAACGACGTTTCGGTTAACGGGTTTTGTGATATATTTAAATGCACCAAGATTCATTGCTTCCTGTGCATACTGAAAACTGTCAAATGCACTCAAAATAATGACAACGGTTTCAGGACGAATTTTTGTAATGCAGCTTACGGTTTCCAAGCCATTAAGGCCGGGCATATTGATATCCATAAAAACAATATCAATTTCCTGTTTAGAAACAATTTCCAGCGCTTCCGTTCCAGACAAAGCCGTAAAAATATTAACCTGTCCTTCAAAATTCTTGTTGATTATAAAACTTAGAGAATCAATTGAAATCTGTTCATCATCTGTCGCTAAAATATTATACATGACTCGGAATCCTGATTATAAATTTTGTTCCTTTTCCATCTTCTCCGCTGCAAATATCAAAAATGTCATCACGATGAAAAAACAGTTTCAAGCGCAAAAATACATTTATAAGTCCCGTACCAGTATGCTTGCTGCCTTCTACAGAAACAGGACTCATTTCCTTTTCTATGATTTCCGCAGGCATTCTCGTACTTTCACTCTTTACCGCATTTAATACACTTTCTTTTATTTCGTCGGAAATTCCACTTCCGTTATCAACAATGCTGATTTCAACAAAATTTTTCAACTGACAGGCAGACATCAAACCGCTGCCATGCAAGTCAGCAGGCAAGGCATTGCGAACTTCCCTTACCTTTAATTTTACCACGCCTTTTGAATTATTTAACCCGTGTTTTATACAATTTTCAACAAGCGGCTGCAAAACCATTACAGGAATTACTTCAGAAAGAGGATTTTTATGAGGCAAATCTTTTTCCAGCGGCGAATTCAATTCCGGAAGCGACGGCAGTTCTTTTATAAATTCAAGTCTGTTTCCAAAACGCACTTTCATGATATAGACGAAATTATCAACAAGCCCAAGTTCTTCGTCGATTGTTGCCGTGCGTTTCTGCTGCTGTATGTTGTAACGGAAGAAATTCGAAACCTGTTCAATAAAATAACACGTTTTATCTGCGCCTTCCATCATTGCAAGCTGTGCGCCGGTATTAAGCGTATTAAACAGAAAATGAGGATTAATCTGATTCTGCAAAGCCCTTAACTGCGCATCGGTATAAAGTGCCTGCATTTCAATTTCCTTTTCCTTAAGTTCAGCTTCCGTCCGTGCTTTTTCCCAGATTGTATCAATATATTCGCGGATACTTATAATCATACGGTCAAAGGCACGGCAGATATTTCCAATTTCATCATTCGAATTATTATTAAAAAGAGGAACATCAAAATCCCGTCTGGAAACCCTGTGCGCTACTTCCGAAATATCTGCAAGAGGTTTTGTAAGATTTGTAATAGTGATGTAAACAAAAAAGAATATTAAAAGCGCAAATACTCCAAAAAACACAAAACTGAATCTTATGGAAGCCCGAATTCCACGGCCGTCTGCTTCGTATTTTCGGGCATTCTGTTCAAGAAGAACTTTATTCCATTCAAGCAGCTGCGACATAAGCATACTGTAACAGACCGAAGCCTTTTTATAATAATACGTAAGTTCTTCAATATTATTTGCCCTTCTTGCCGAAATCGCTTTTCCGCTGTAAAACACAAATGATTTTGCAAACTGATTTACGATATATTCTTTTTGAAGAACTCCATCCGTAGAAGGATTATCCTGCATTTTTTCGGAAAACTCTTCTACCTTATTTCTGAACATATAATATGAATCTATACTGTCAAAAGTATGATATGTAAGATAAGATTCCATCGATTTTTCAGTTTCGGCTATCATCTGAGAAAAATCATTCAATTCTGAATTTGATTTATAGGAATCTCCAAGATTTTCTATTGCATTTATATTAAGACGAAGCGTAAAAATAAGGATTGCAAGCATTACAAAAATTGCAAGAAAGACTGACAGCATGATTTTCCAGCGGAGACTTTTATTCTGCAAAAATGTCCTTATTTTTTCGGCAAGCCGGTTCATTGCACGCTCCTTGTTATCTGAACATCTGCTGCAATATAACTGTTTGCATAGCCGTTATTTCTGTATTCGAATAATTCTTTTATAGATGCCATACCTATTTTTATTGGATCAACGGCAATCAATTCTTTTATAATGCCCTTACGCAGATAAAGCTGACAGGTTTCGTTTCCGCCAAAACCGATTAATTTAATATGCGGATTTTTATCAAGGCCAAGTTCCACCAGAGACTGTGCCGTCATAATCGTATCTTCTTCCGAAAGGCATACAAAAAGCAGCGTTTCTTCCGTTTCCTTAAGTTCTTTTATATCGATTTCAGAATCGATTACAGCCTGCCCAAGTTGTTTTAAAACCGTATAATCAATCTCGTCATAACCACGCAAAGTATCACGCACACTGTTCATCAAATTACTGTAATACGGATTTGTAACAAGATTTTGACTTATTAAAAAGGCGCGTCCTTTTTTATGAAGCATTTCTACTGTTTCTTCTGCAATTTTACGACCAAGTTCCCAATAACTGTTACCGATGTACGATACAGAATGGATTGCAGGAGCATACATGCCTGTCGTTACAAGAGGAATTTCAGAACCGTCTATGCGTTTTGGAACTTCAATCTTTGCATCAATTGAATCTATATAGGCAATAATACCGTCTGCATTTACAAAAGTCGCATAATCAAACAACGATTGCAGCAAAACATCTTCTGCCTGAGACTTTGGAACATACAATTCAACAAGCGCATTATACATCGGGCTAAGATTTTTTGCGCCTTCGTAAACCTGAGTAAGGAATAATTCGTTTTCGTAACCGCCAAGAACTACAATATGATAGTTTTTTTCTTCTTTACGAGACGGTTCAGATTTTTGAGGATAAGTTACGGTTGAAATAAAAAAACAGAAAGTTACGACAAGCACAGCGGCAAGCAGAAAGAAAAGTATTAAAAAAAATGGATTTTTCCTTTCCGTCAGATTACCGCGTCTCGTTTCCATAAGCAAATGATATTTCAGAACCGTCATAATCGGCAGTTACACAACCGCCTTTTTCCAATTTCCCAAAAAGAACTTCATCAACAAGTTGATTTGCAATCTTAGTTTCAACAATTCTGGCCATATTTCTAGCCCCGAATTCTTTTGAATAGCCCTGATCGGTCAAATAATCAACAGCTTTTTCAGAAACAGACAGTTCAACTTTTCTTGCATTCATACGAAGAACAAGTTTTCTGATTTCCTTTTTACATACAAGCCGTGCAACATTTCTGTCAAGATAATTAAACGGAATTACGGCATCAAGGCGGTTTCGGAATTCAGGCGGAAACTGTTTTTCAACAGCTTCGTTCAGAATAATTTCGCCGTCATCTTTCATTTCGCTGCCAAAACCAATTCCAGGCTTTTCCATATCTCTTGCACCGGCATTACTTGTCATAATTATTATGCACGAACGGAAATCTGCCTTACGTCCCTGATTGTCGGTAAGCATTCCATAATCCATTACCTGAAGAAGAACATTGTAAATATCTTCGTGAGCTTTTTCTATTTCGTCAAAAAGAATTACAGAATTAGGATTTTTTCTTACATCTTTTGTAAGCTGTCCTCCTTCTTCAAAACCGACATATCCCGGTGGTGAACCAACAAGTCGGCTTACAGTATGTTTTTCCTGATATTCACTCATATCGTAACGCAGTAAAGGCTCTCCAAGAAGCTTTGAAAGTGATTTTGCAAGTTCCGTTTTACCACAGCCAGTCGGTCCTACAAAAAGATAACATGCTTCCGGCTTTTCAGGATTTCTGAAACCAGCTCTTGCACGTTTTACAGCTTTTCCAACAGCTGCAACTGCCTTGTCCTGCCCGAAAACTTCCGAAGAAAGATTCTTTTCGATATTCATCAGTTTTTCTTTTTCATTGCCTTTTACAACATCCAGAGGAAGTTTTGCAATTTTTGCAGTAACAGTTTTAATTACAGCAGGAGTTACAAGAGGTGTTTTTTCTACAGGAACGTTATTTTCGTCCGTTTGGACAGCATTTTCTGCTTGAACGGCATTTTCAGTCTGAGCATTTTTTTCTGTCTGACTCGTACTTTCTTTTTGCCCCGTACGTCCCTTAAAGCCGCCGGTTTTCATGATATGAAGATAGGCACCCGCTTCATCTATAATGTCGATTGCTTTGTCAGGAAGCCTTCTGTCAGGCATATATTGAATTGAAAAATCAACGGCATTTTCGAGCGCTGTCGTATTGTATTTTACATGATGATGTTCTTCGTATTTTGATTTTAAGCCCTGCAATATTTTTACAGCTTCAGAACGGGTCGGCTCGTTTATGTCGATTTTCTGAAAGCGTCTTGCCAATGCACGGTCTTTTTCAAAATTTTTACTGTATTCATCGTAAGTTGTAGAACCAATGAATTTTATTTCGCCAGATTGAAGCACCGGTTTTAAAAGATTTGCAGCATCCATCTGCGAGCTTCCGTTGGAACCAGCACCCATAATCATGTGAATTTCATCTATAAATAAAATTGCCTTTTTCTTTTTCTTAAGTTCATCAATTACCGAATGAAGTCTGTCTTCAAAATCTCCGCGGAATTTTGAACCCGCAAGCAAAAGTCCCATATCAAGACTGTAAATTGAATAACCTTTTAGTCCGTCAGGAACAAGCCCGTCAACAATACGTTTTGCAAGACCACATGTTATTGCAGTTTTACCAACACCCGCATCGCCAACATGAAGAGGATTATTTTTAGTTCTTCGGCACAAAATCTGAATTGTTCGTTCAAGTTCTGCTTCGCGGCCAATAAGAACATCAAAAGCACCGGCAGCAGCTTTTTCCGTAAGATTTACAGTAAAACGCTCCAGGGCATTCTTTACGCCGCCTTCATTCTGTTCCTGATTTCCGCCGGCTCTCTGTCCTGCATTTCCATTTGCATGATTTCTTTCTTTTGAATTTGGAGTACGTACCCTGCTTATAGTTTCAAGAAGACGAAGCCTTGTTACTCCACAGGACTTTAAATAATAAGAACAGTAATTATTTTTTTCATCGAACATTCCAACAAGAACATCCGTAATATCCAGAAAATCGTTATCACTTGAAACACATAAAAAAACAGCCCTGTTCATTACCGACTGAAAACCGGCAGATTCAACAGGTTCAGAAACAAATGATTCAATTGCATTCTCTGATATACATGGCACTTTATCCTGAAGATAATCTGTCAAACTTTTTTGAAGCTGTTCTGGATTTCCACCACTTTCGAATACAATATTCGCAACAGCTTCATTTCGTATTGCACTTAAAAGAACATGCTCCGGAGTAAAAAATTCATGATGAAAATCCTTTGCTTCTCTTAATGCATCAGAAAGAATTTTCGTCAAAAGAGGAGTAACTTTCATCTGTTTTACGAATCTTTTATCCGAATCTATTTTTTCTTTGCTCATTCTTCGACTTCAATCCTTAATGGATAACCATTTTTTCTGGCAAGATTACGTGCAAGATTAGCTCGCGAAACTGCAATATCATAAGTATAAGAACCGGCAACGCCTGAACCTGTAATATGAATGGACATCATAATATCTTCGGCGACGTCGAATTCCTTATTAAAAACAGACATAAGAACGTCTACTACAAAATCCATGGGAGTAAAATCATCGTTATAAAACACGACATTACATTCCGGAGGCATTTCGAGAACTGTATCTTCAGAAATAAACTCAGAAGAATCTTCTGACTTCTTATCTAAATCTTCCATAAGATAAGAATATAGCACAAACAGAAAGGATTCTCAATTAAAAATGGCAATTAATAAAAAAGGCTAATTTAACAGCGTCAAAGGATTTACAGTCTTACCGTTTTTATAAACCGTAAAATGAAGATGCGGTCCCGTACTCATACCGGTACTGCCAACTTCACCAATTTTTGTATTTGTATAAACAAAATTTCCTTTTTTACAGGTAATACGGCTCATATGACCATAAAGAGATTTATATCCTGAATGATGCGTAATGATTACATAATTTCCATAAACACTGTTGAATCCTGTTGCAGTAACTTTTCCATCCAAAGCAGCATAAATAGGAGTTCCCTGACCGATTGCCATATCTATACCGCCATGGAACGTTCGTTTTCCTGCATCAAACGGAGAATCTCGCCAGCCATAAGGAGAAGAAAGCCAGTATCTTGCATGTAAAGGTTTATGGAACAAGTCTCCGTTAATTTCCTGACGAGTTGCCCAGTCAAGTTCAGCATCTGGAACAAACAGCGAAGTTCCTGCTATTAATGAAGATTCAGGCGTAAGTGAATTTACAAAGGCACATTTTTCCGCATTGATATCATATTTTTTTGCAATAGACTGCGGAGTTTCGCCATCTTTTTTTACAGTATAAAGAATTCCAGGCATCGAAGGAATTTTTAGATATTGTCCGACCTGAATAAGACGGGATTGCTTTATATTATTTACGCTAATAATTGTATCTTGAGTGATATCATATTTGTCAGCGATATAACCAATCATATCACCTTTTTTTACACGGTAAGTTTCGTAAGTTAAAACAGGAGAATTACTGACCGGACTTGCAAGTTCTTCTTCTGTAAGAATCTGTTCCGGCATTTGCATTTGATTGTAAGATTCAAAGGAAGCAGCAGAAGTAGTTTCGTAACCACCCATACCTGTTTTTAAAACCTGAGTTTTTGAAATATAAACACCAACTCCTGCAGAAATTATTCCAAAACAGAAACTGCATGCAGAGATAATCAGAATTTTAAAAGTTTTTGTACTCATCACCATTTTGAATGGTTTAATTATACAGTGGAGAAACGTATTAATAAACTCTTTTTTTTCGTGAAAATCATTCTTGTTGTTCAAATTGCATCTCCTATTTCTTTTTAACTCCTATAAGATAGGTTTCAAAAGATTCCGCGCGGCAGGCTTCAGGCTTAAATCCGCGTGCCGACGTAAACACTTCGCGCATGGACTTAAGTATTTTCTGCTGATCTCCATTTTGAAAAATCTTAACTGCAAAATTTCCGCCCGTTTTTAACATAGTCTGTGCGTACCAGACTGCCATTTCGACAAGCTGCTCGCTTCTTGCAGTATCGACAGTCTTATTTCCCGTAGTTTTTGGAGCAGCATCACAAACAACTAAATCATAAGGGCCATTCTGTTTTATCTGATTTCGGATTTCGGGAGCATTCAAATCCCCCTGAATAAAAACAAGGTTGTCTCCCTTTACGCTTTTTGCAAGAGGATTTAAATCGCAGGAAACAACCTTTCCTGTTCCATCCATCTGACGCAAAAGGAATGTTGTCCAGCTGCCAGGAGCAGAACCAAGGTCGAGAACTGTATAATTTTTCTTAATCATTCCGAATTTTTCGTCAATTTCTTTAAGCTTATAAACCGAACGGGCAGGATACCCTTCGGAAAACGCTTTTTGAGACCAATAATCCGGTTTTTCATAACTATTAGCAGGCATACTATTAGATTTTCGGCATGATTCTGCTGTTTTTTGAGTGGAAATTATTCAGATATTTCTGTATGAATCCAGGTAAGTTCGTGTTTATTATAGTTAAGATGAAGCACAACGCTGTTTTCTATTGCGGCAAATTCTTCTATAAGTTTCCAGTCGATTTCGCCCTGCATTTTTATCGTACAAATCATATTGCTTACAAGTCCGCTGTCCAGCCATTGCCTTATCCATTTTAAAAGCCGTTCCGGATAGCATATTACGTCGCTGAATACCCAATCCATTTTGCCAATATTCTGAGGAAGCAGAGTGAATGCATCGTGTGCCTGAAATTTTACAAGAGGATTTTTCATTAGTTCTGGAGCAAGTTCTGCACGGTCTACAGCATGAACGTTTGCACCTAATCCTACTAAAACCCAAGTCCAGCCACCAGGACACGCACCTGCTTCAAAACATTTCTGTCCCTGTGAAGGAAGCGGCAAATTAAAAAGCAGGTTTGCCATTGTAAGGCTTTCCTGAATTTTCAAATAAGCACGGCTCGGCGGATTTTCGTGGTCTTCTACAAAATGCAGGCTTCCGGCAGGAAGATATGAACTTGTTTTTGCAGAAGCAATCATTTTATGCTGATTTAAAAGCGTATACAATCCAATTGGAGATGCAGGAATTTTTACAGGAAATTTTCTTTCTTTTAGATTAACGTAAGGCAATTTTTCCTGAATAAGCTGAGCGCGACGGAAGCAGTCAAACTGATAAGATGCCCAGTTTCTCTGGATTTTTTTAAGCTCACCTGCCGCCTGCCCGATTGAATCAAAAGTCAAAAAGAATGGTTCAAGCATTGCAGAACGGCACCAATATGGAAGTTTACCGCCCGTGCGTTCAAAAAAAACAGTGCGGTCAGAAAAATAAAGCAGGTCTCCATACTGTTCAAATTCATTCTGAGAAAAATCAAAGCGGGAACTTAATTCTGAAAAAAGAAAATCTTTCTGCTCCGAAAAAGCAAGCAGAGCAATTCCTGGAAGCGGTTCTATAATCGTATCCGTTGTATTTGTAGTATTCATAACAGGCAATAGTTAATAATAAAAAGATTAATTAATATCAGGGAGAATATCTTTAGAAAGTTTTTCCAGATAAGCAACAAATTCACTAAGACGAACTGCATCAGGAGAATACAGAATTCTAAATCCAATTTCTGTCATACCGTCAATTTCTTTTACCCACTGCGGCTGACAAATCAATTTTAGCGGTTCTTGAAAAGCCGGTCGGGAAGAAAAAATCTTCAATTCATATTCGTTTTCCAAATCTACAACGATAGGAAGGGGAAAATGAACTTTACATCCTCCTGAACTGATATTGTCCAGAATTCCAGGAAGGGCACATAAATCAGGAGAAATAACTCTACCGATTTCATCATAACGCACATCCCGTCTATTTTCTTCAAACATGCCTAAAGTATGCAAGTTTTTTAGCATTCAGTCAACACGACACATTTTTACATTAATTTTATATAAATATCGCGTGCTATAAAAATTTGTGTACATAAAAAAAATGCCTGCTCACAAAGGAACAGGCATTCTACAATTCAGACTAAATATTCTGAATAATTAAATTAGAACCAGAAACGGAAACCAGCTTCACCAAAGAAGTTTATAGCATCGAATCCTACACCACCATTGCTGATTGTAAGTGTTGGAATCCATCCGCCCTGAAGATAAAGTTCAAGGAAGTTATCAAGCAAGAATACGTTTGTTCCTACTAAAGCACGTGGAGCAATCTGAGCGCTGAAATAATTGCCACCAAGAACAGCACCGCCATAAAGACCCAAACCATAGTACCAGCCCCATGTTCCAGAAATTGTAGGATTAGCTGTCCACCAGTCTGCTGTTACACCAACTACAAGATTGTTATGAGCAGAAAAGTTTACTGCAAATACACAAGGAACAGAAGATACCTTGAATGTCAAAGCACCATAAAGTGGATATCCACCCTGTGCACCAATTGCAAAAGAATTTCCTTTTGCGAAAACACTTGTTGTACCAATTGCAAAAAGAATTGCTAAAACTGCGAATAATTTTTTCATAAAAAATCACTCCTTAAAAAGTTATTAAACATCTCTCTGATTGGCAAATCTTATCAAAGTTGAATTACTTATGCAAGATTAAAAAATAATAATTTGTTATTTTCAGTATAAAAAAATCAAAACCTCTGCATAATTGCGTTTCTAGTGCAAAAAAAGTATACTGATGACCTGAAAGAGTAAGAAAACGCAATGTTTGCAAAACTCAAAATGTCTCTTTCGGAAGGAAAATAAAAATGGGCGGAATTTTCGGAGTAGCCTCAAAGCAAGATTGTTCTTTGGATTTATTTTTCGGAGTTGATTATCACTCTCATTTGGGAACCAGCCGCGGCGGACTTGCAGTCTACAGCAACGAAGGAAGGTTCGAGCATTCAATTCACAACATTAAAAACTCACCGTTCAGAACTAAGTTTGAAAAAGATATTGATGAGCTTCACGGCAAACTCGGAATCGGCTGTATCAGTGATTATGAACCGCAGCCTCTTTTAGTAAACTCACATCTTGGAAGCTACGCAATTACAACTGTAGGTCTTGTAACTAACAAGGAAGATTTAATCCGCGAAGTTCGCGAAACGACTTCTACACATTTTCTTGAAATGTCGGGCAGCGAAATTAATCAGACAGAACTTATCGTAACACTTATAAATCAGAAACAGTCAATTTTGGAAGGAATTCAGTACGTTCAGAATAAAGTAAAGGGTTCAATGACAATGCTCATCATGACGTCTGAAGGCATTTACGGAGCGCGCGACAAAATGGGAAGAACGCCGCTTCAAATTGGACATAAAGACGGAGCTTATTGTCTTTCATTCGAAAATTTTGCCTACGTAAACCTTGGCTATACAGACTGCCATGAACTTGGACCTGCAGAAATTGTTTTTGTAACTCCTGAAAAATATGAAATTTTGCAGCAGCCGCAGAAAGAAATGAAAATCTGTACATTCCTCTGGATTTATTACGGATATCCTACTGCAAGTTACGAAGGCGTAAACGTTGAAGCAATGCGTTACAACTGCGGAAAATATCTTGCAATGCGTGATAAAGGTTCTGTTCAGCCGGATGCAGTTGCAGGCGTTCCAGATTCGGGAACAGCACATGCCGTTGGTTATGCAAACGAATCAGGAATTCCGTTTACAAGACCATTTATTAAATACACACCAACCTGGCCGCGTTCTTTTATGCCGACAAATCAGGAACAGAGAAACCTTATTGCACACATGAAACTTATTCCTGTTCAGCCGCTTATTAAAGGCCGTAAAATTCTTTTGATTGATGATTCAATTGTTCGCGGAACACAGCTTCGAGAAACAACGGACTTTTTGTATCAGAGCGGTGCAAAAGAAGTTCATATCCGTCCTGCATGTCCACCGCTTTTGTACGGTTGTAAATATCTGAACTTCAGCCGTTCAAAATCAGAAATGGATTTGATTACACGCAGGGTTATTAAACTTTTGGAAGGCGACAATGTTTCGGAAGAAACCTTGCAGAAATATACAGATCCTGATTCTCCTGAATACGAAAGAATGATTGAAGAAATCAGGAAGCAGCTGCATTTTACAACTCTCCGTTTCCATCGTCTTGATGACATGCTGGATTCTACCGGTTTGCCGCATTGTAATCTTTGTACATATTGCTGGAATGGAAAAGAATAATTAATAAATAAACATATAAAAAAACGGCTCCCTGTCGTGAAAACAACTTATCGAAAACTAGGGAACGACGGCGGAGCCGTTTTTTTACAATATCCGGAAATTTGCAAAACCCGAAATTTAGACTAATTAATTCTGTAGTTTTATTCTGAATGGTGCTACAGGCATATCCGGAATAAGGCTGCAGGATTTTTTTTGCAAATCTGAACTGTCTGCATTTTTACAAGCTTCGGTTATAACATAAAGATTTACAGGAGCCGGATTTTGCGCCCACAAATATCGTAATTCCTTTATAGATGTATAATCTTTACCCGACGGAAAATCTACACGAACTTTATTATTTTCAATAAGTTTTGCAGAAACTTCGCAAACAGTCTCATCATCAAAAAGAACAGAAAAACCACTTACCGATTTTGAATTCTCATTGTAATTTACAGTTTTTCCTTCTGTTTTATATGCCGCAAGTTTGAATTCTACCCCGGAAGAATTTTCAGTATGCACATCAAGGCTTTCCAAAGAAATTATCCATGCATTATCATTTTTTTCAAAACTTCCACTAGCGGTTACGGCACAAGGAATATCATTTCTTCCATACGCAACTCGCAAAGCCTGCATTGCAGCCCTTGTTCCGCACGTTTTCTTTTTTTCAGGATGAAGGTCATTCCATTCGCCGGCATCAATATTTACAGACAAAGCAACATCTTTTGCTAAATCCGAACCGCATACTTCTTTTTGTGCCTCGCGAAGTTCTGCCCAATCACTGAATTTTTGAGCAGAAGTTTCACCATGTCCGTCGCTCCAGTTAGGAAGCTGAAGAATTACAAAAGGCATGTCTTTTGGAGCATAAACAAATTTTTTACGCCACAAAGAAATCATATTCTGCAAAAGAACACTGTAATCATAATAACGTTCTGCATCAGATTCGCCCTGATACCAGATTGCGCCACGAACTGCATAATTAAACGCAGGAGCAAGCATGGAATTATACAAGGCAGAAGGTTCCCATTCAAAGAAAAGTTCTCCCGGATAACATTCCAGAGAACAGCCTGCTTTCATTTTCCAGGAACCGGCAAGTTCAATAAGCACGGCATTTTTTTGATTTGCATGCCTTGTTACAATACCGTCCGATTTTTGACCGTCGGCAAAACATTCAAATCCTTCAACATTTCGTACGGCAACAGGCTCTATAGCAGCACCTTCTGTAAAAATAAAATACGGTTTTTCTTTATAAAAACGAAGCGGTCCCTTTCCGTTTTTCTGCACGCGGATTGTAATTGTATTTTTTCCTTCATGCATTGTATCTTTTGGAATTTCATAACGGCGCGGCGGATACAGATAATATGTAATTCCAACCTTTACACCGTTTACCCAGACACAGTCTGCATCAAGAATTGTTCCAAGCCATATAAAAATTTTATTTGAATTGATTAACGATGCCTGCTCAGAAGAAAGTTCAACTTCTTTTTTGAACCAGACAGTTCCAGCTTCTTCAAGCCCCGTAACATCTGCGTCAAAATCATTTGGAATAGTACAATTTTTCCAGGAATCATCTAAAGTTGAAAAATCAAGAGATTCCCATTTATTTTTATAACCTTCATCAAGGCTATAAATTTTTGAATTCCATTCATCCTGACGTTTCTTTATATCTGCCTTTGCATTCTGAACAAACTCAGGATTTTTACAGTTTTCGAGTCTGCTTGTAAAATGCCCTGCCTCAGGATTAATTTTGTGATTTTCTTCAAGCCGTTTTAATGTATCTCCGTCCATCCACGCAGAAATTGGAGAACCACCCTGACTTGCATTAACAATTCCAACAGGAACGCCAAGTTCTGCATTAAGTTTTTTTGCAAAAAAATAGGCAGTTCCGCTCATCAATGCAAGCGTAGAAGGAGAAGCACAAATCCATTTTGGAGAATTCACAGAATCTTTTTCGCCGTCGAATGAATAATCAATTGGAACGGTTATCATCCTTATATTAGGATTTTCAGGAAGAGTGAATTCATCGCTATAAGTATATTTCAGTCTTTCCATAGGAAGCTGTGCATTGGATTGTCCCGAGCTTACCCATACTTCACCGACATATACATCCGAAAAACAAAGCTTTTCGTTTACTGATTTTAATTCAATCTTAAACGGGCCGCCTTCTTTTTCCGGATTAAATTCAATCTTCCATTTTCCAAACGTATCGGCCGAAGCAGAAAAACGCATATTGCCTTCATTCTGATTACGGCCATTCTGTCCAAAGAAAAACATTTCGACCGTTGCTCCAGGTTCTGCTTCTCCAAAAATACAGTTTATAGTGTTTCTTTGCAGAACCATTCCGTCTGCATAGATTCCCTTTGTACAGAATTTTACACTCATACTTTATCTACCCATTCCTTTGTAAGGTTTTCGTATTTGAACCAGTCAAAATCAGCATGGAATTCACGCTTTGTATAATCCCCGCCTGCTTCCGCAAACATTCCTACTGTTGTACCGACAAATCCGCCTGCTTTTTCAACACTTAAGATTGAAGCATCAACATTATCAAGAATGATTGACATATTTCTTTCATCCAGGCCATATTCAAACTTCAAGGTCTGTTTAGTTGCAATTACCCTTAAAACGCCGTGAACAACTTCATGTCCGCCTGTTACAACTTCTTCTGCAAGAATTTCATCCTTTCCATCAAGACATCGCACAACCTGAATTGAACTTACCTTGTCTTTATAAACAATCTGAAGTCTATAATTGTTCTTTTCGTTCTGGAAACATACAAGACCTGCACGGTCTTCTTTTTCAGTTCCATACAAATCTATATTACATGACATTTCAAAAGAAAATGCAGTCTGACGTCTTAACAATGTAGAAACTTTTCCAAGAGATGTAATTTTGTCTCCACCATAAAGTCTTAAGAATCCGCTTGATTCCTTGCATGTAATATATTTTTCATCGCGGTCTCTAAGCGAAAGCCAGTAGTAATCAAGATTTTCGTTATTAAACTCATCGATTGTAGGGAATACAGCTGCATCTGCATCAGAATCTGTTCTTTGAACTACATGACCTTTTAAATCATAAGCATTTTCTACAAGACCAGTTTCCCAGGATACTACAGGCCATCCGTCTTCCCACTTTACAGGAACCATAAAAGTTTCCCTTCCCATATTGCAGAAACGTTCTGTATTTCCCTTTACACCGTTTCCATAAGGACGTGAAGCAAGACAAACCATCCACCAGCGGTTTTCGTTGTCGCAGAACAAATCGGCATGGCCAACATAAATTACGCCTGCATCTTTTCCAAGATGCCTGTGTGTTAAAATAGGATTTGCTTTTTTACCAACCCATTTGCCGTCAATTGTTTCGCAGCGAGCAACACAAACAGCATGTTCAGGACCTGTTCCGCCTTCTGCATGAATCAGATAATACATTCCGTTAATTTTGTAGATATGCGGACCTTCTGGCCAGATACAGTCACGCAATGCACCACGCCAGATTCCTTTTGATTCACCAAGAAGTTTTCCTGTATTTACATCAAGTTTCTGAATCCAGATTTCCCAGTTACCGTCATAAGCACAACCTTCTGGAGCAGGACGAGTTCCAACATACCAGCAGGTTCCGTCATCATCAAAGAACAATGAAGGATCTATTCCTATAGCACCTGGAATTGCAATTGGATTTGACCATGGGCCGGCAGGATTATCAGCAGTTACAAAAAAGTTGCCAATTTTATCAACCTGAGTACAGATACAATAGAATTTTCCATTATAAAAACGGATTGTCGGTGCAAAAAGGCCGCGGGAAACTGCCGCACCGTCAAAAGTCATTTGTTCTGCACGGTCAATTACATTTCCAATCTGCTTCCATTCGATGCAGTCGGAACTTTCAAAAACAGGCAAGCCAGGAAAATATGTAAACGTAGAATTTACAAGATAGAATTTTCCATTAGCAGCACATACAGAGGGATCAGGATAAAAACCTGCTAAAATCGGATTAATAATTTTCTTTGTCATAATAATTCATTCTAATTAATATCAAAAAATCTTTCCATCGGGAAAACACCGAAAACTTTTTTCAACATGCCTGCATAATTTACATACATAAATTTAGCAAATTTTCATGCCAATTTTTATAGTTCCTGTGCTGATTTTTTGAGTATCTTTTTTTTTATCCAATGTTATAATTATTTAATGATTTTTAATCAGAATCGATTTGACGACAGTTACATTCCTGAGAACTCACTTTCTTCCGGCTGTATTCTTACAACTTTAAGCCGTCTGTTCTACAATATAAACCCAAAGATTACACTTTATACCGAAGAAGTTACATACGTAACATTATGTTTAATCAAAAAACAGAAAATCGATTCCAGAATTTCAAGAAAAAAACTTCTGCTTCTATGCATGACACACACAATCGGTTTTTTAAAATTCTGTGCCTCGGAAGCCAATTTTGATTTCTTTTCGCGTGACAGTAAAAAATACTACCTTTTCAGCTATCATTACTTAAAAGAAATGACCCCGCTTAAAGAAATTGCACAGGCAACAAAACTTTACAACAGGCCTATCAGTCCAAATCATAAAGCTTCATCTGTTTATGAAGAATATGCAAACATTCTTTTTTTCTCGGCACGCATAGTAAATTATATACAGGAACATCCATTTACAAGCCTGCCTTCCGACTTGAATATGATTTCGCCGGGAAAAATCTGCGAAAACTATATTGATTTCTTTAAAGAAGCAAATATAAATCATGAAATAGAAATTAAACTTCAGAACAGATCATTTCTTAAAGAACTTGCCGAAGAAATTAGAAAAATAAAATTCAGAACTGACGAAAACCAGCAGCTTTTAAAATTCCTTATTTACTGTTACGATTTTAAAAGCACTTCAATTCTGTCTCATTCAATTAACGTTGCCTGTTATACAACAGCCATTGCAAAACGATGTAAATTAAAAAAAGAGCAGATTGACCGTCTTTACACGACAGCCCTCCTGCATGATATAGGAAAAGTTCTTATTCCGCCACATATTCTAGACAGAGCAAAAAAACTCGACAGTAACATGATTACAATTGTGCAGGAACATGTTAGTCAGACAAAAAATATTCTTTCTGGCTGTATTCCTGAAGACATGGTCGAAACCGCATATCGGCATCATGAACGCATGGACGGTTCTGGATATCCGCAAAACCTTACGGCAGAAAGCCTTACCCTGCAGCAAAGAATTCTTGCAATTGCAGACATTGCAGGAGGAATAACAGACTCTCGAACATATAAAAGTTCGTTTCCAAAAGAAAAATCAATCCGTCTTCTTGAACAACTTGCTTCTGAGGGCCGAATAGATAAGAAAATTACACATATATTAATTCAGGATTTTGACAAGATTAATGCAGAAGTAAACCAGCAGCATTCTATCTTTGCCTCTGATTATGCAAAAATAATGGACGAATACAACAAGGATTTAGATGATGTTTATGCAAATCCATTAAAAATCAATGCATAAACATGATGCTTCAAACAGAGCTTCGCAATTGATATTCACAAGCAGCATTCGTAATCTACATTCTAAAAAAAAACAACAAAATGCCCTGTATTGTTAAAAATATCCCGTTGCATTATATTTAACGAATATGAAAATCACTTATAAAACCCAGGGCGTGTGTGCACGTTCCATTACTTTTGATAAGGACGAGAGTGGAAAAATTACAAACATCCGCTTTGAAGGCGGCTGCGACGGAAACCTTAAAGCAATTTCAAAATTGTGCGAAGGAATGACAGCAGAGGAAATTGCAGCAAAACTTAAGGGTAATATCTGCGGAATGAAAAGCACTAGTTGCGCAGACCAATTGGCGAAGGCTGTGATGAATTAACAAGCAGGCGTTGCGGGCGGCGTTTGAGCCCGCAGAGGGGGTAGCACGCAACGAAGTGCGGGCGCAGGGGGAGACTT
>CAMOWQ010000041.1 GCA_946628495.1 uncultured Treponema sp.
TTTTGAAGATGTCATTATCCTGCCAGAATTTTAATACTTCTTCTTCCTGCTTAGGAAAATCAACTTTCGGATTAACCGGTTTAAAGCTCATGAATATGCCCCTATATGCAAAATTTTAATTCTTGTTATTATGTCATAAAATCATATTTTATGCTATAGAGGGGTAAATCTTATATTCTCATGATTCAAAAAAGCGCAATATATTACAGACTAAAGGGTAAATTAATTTCTAGGTGCTTTTGCAGGATCAACAGGCTGTCCATTCTGGAAAACCATAAATGTAATCTGCGATTTTCCAGTTATAGAATCAACACCGACAGTTCCAAGACTTGCCCCGGAAACAACGTAATCACCTTTTTTTACACTCACGCTGCCCATACCTGTATATGCGTAAATCAAACCAGTTTTTGACTGTACAAAAAGAACCTGACCAAAACCTCTATAGGTTCCCACATACATTACTGTTCCTTCATGAATACAACTTACGACAGATTCTTTATCGCAGATAAGCTGAACGCCCGAAACTTTTCCTTTTACAGTTGTTACTTTTGGATTTTTTACAGGCCATACAGTTGTTGAATCAGAATTAATTGTAATTCCATAAGTTCTTGTATCTGGAATTTCTTCTGTTTTTGGCGCCGTTTGTTTTGAAGAATCAGAGGCAGGCTTTTTTGCTTCAGAAGAAGGCTTTGGAGCATTATTCTGAGTCTGATTTTTTACGACTGTTTTTTCTGCATTTTCACGTTCTTTTGAAGTTGTTCGGACCTTCAGTTTCTGACCTGCTTTTAGAACATAATCAGAATCAAAATTATTCAATGCAAGAAGTTCCGGTACTGTCATTCCATTCTGACGTGCAATTCCGTATAAGGTATCACCTTTCTGAACCATATAAACAGAAGTTGATTCATTTTTTGCATTCCCAACAGTACCTGTAGATGCCAGAGCAGCAGCCGTACCAATATCTGCGGCTGGAATAATCAGTTTCTGGTCTGCTTTAAGGACGTCATTTTCGGATAAATTATTTGCAGCCCTTAATTCGCCAACTGTAATCTGAAATTTGCGGCTTATTGAATAAAGAGTATCACCTTTTTGAACTTTATATGTCTGGTCTGCAAAAAGAACGCTGCAATTCAAAAAGAAAATAAAGAAAATTAAAGCGGCAGTTTTTGCAGAAAGATTGATTTTTAATAATTTTTTAGTCAGATATTGTTTCATAATCTGATTATCGGCATACAGCAGACTTATATTTATATGATTTTAATTCCATAGTTTTATTTTTTCCTTTATAAGCATTGAAATATTTTCGCCGACCTCATTGATTTTCATATCAACAAGCGTTTCCTGCATTTTATTCCATGAAGAATCAAAATCTTCGGGTTTTCCTGTAATCATTGAAATAAGACATTTCTTTACAAATTCATCTGCCTCGGACAGACGGTCGGACATTGTTTTTGAAAGCGCATACTGCCACACCTGTCCATGTTTTGAAATGCCAAGTTCCTGCGAAGTTGGAAATAAATCCGTCCACATCTGTATTCCATAAGCATCAAGCGCTTCTTTTTCTGAACTTGTATACTGCGAAACAACAGATTCGACCTGACTGTTTCCAAGGTATTTTCCTGAAGAATCCAGATATCCCGTTCCTGCCTGCGGAAAAGGATAAATCCATTTACCTATGCCTGTAATATCTTCATTTTCAAGATTTTTAAATGCAGTACGGTTTCCGTCAGAATCAAGATAATAATGTTTTCCTTCGATTCCCCAGTTTACAAGAATCTGTGCTTCTTCCGAACAGAACCAGTCAAGAAATTTAAATGCACCAACAGGATCTGTACAATCTGCAGAAATTGCAATTCCCCAGCCGCCTGAATAACCGTAATCTTTTAACGAAGGATCTTTATAGTCTTCCCCAGCCGTAACAGGAAGATAAGCATAAATACGGTTTTCAAGTCCGTTCTGAATAAGGGCAGTACGTATTTTTGTAAGTTCCCAATGAGGATAAGTTGTTCCAAGCACATACCCGGAAGTCATTTTAGATAACCAGACATCATAGCCCTGCGTAAAACTTTCTGGATCAAGAAGGTTGTCATTATAAAGTCTGTTCAGCCATTTGTAATAAACTGACATTTGTGGATGAAGGAATTTATATATCACCGAAAAATCTTCCTGATTAACAATCCACTGCCCGTCATCAGGATAGCCTATTACATAGTTTCCGGGATTAGAAAGCGTTAGATACCAGTACCAGCTGTCGGTAAGAAGTGAAAAACCAATTACTTCATGTCCGTTTATCTGAGGATTCTTTTTTTTATAGGCAAGAATTGCATCTGCATAGTCATCAAGAGTATTTATTTTGGGAAAACCAAGTTCTCGAAGCACAGCATTCTGAAGCTGCATGTTTCCAGACACATCATTGTTATTCTTATGAACTTCGAATGTTCCTACCGTATATATTGAAGGGTCTTCATAAGAATTTCTTAGCTTTACAATCTGATTGCCGTACAGCTTTTTCATATTCGTGCCATATTTCTGAATATATTCATCAAGCGGAATAACGGCTTTTGCTTCGACAAGCTTTGAAAGTTCACCCTTTGCATAAATCAAATCTGGAAATTCCCGGCTTGCAATCATAAGCTCTATTGCATCTTTATAGTCTGCGCGCGGAACCTGAACATCAAGAGTAACCCCAGTAAGACGGGTTATTTCAGAAGCAACTTCGTCTATAAAAGGCTGAGGTTCTGTAAGTTCTGCTGAATAAAATGAATAGGTTCGCTGCGGTAACGAAGAATGTCTTTTTCTTTTAGAAGTTTCCTCTTTGCTGCTGCAGGAAAACAACAACAATATGAATAAAGAACACAGAACAAATAAAACATTTTTTAAATTAATATGATTTTCAGGCTTCATTTTTCATCTCCCTTCTGATTCGCAAGCTTGAATTCTTTTGGAGTAAGGCCTGTACTTTTCTTGAACTTTAAGAAGAAATAATCCGTATTTGTATAACCTACCAGTTTTGAAATCTGATATATCTTTAAATCCGAATGCAGGATTTTTTCTTTTGCATCTTCGATTCTAAGATTATCAAGATATGTATTAAACTGAACGCCCGTTACTTTTTTGAATTTTTTTCCAAGATATGCGCTGTTACAGTTGAACATATCGCCAAGAGTTTCCAGTTTCAGGTCATTCGTATAGTTTGACTTTATATAAGCTATCACCTTTATGATTACAGAATCCGGCGTATTAAAATTGAAATTTTCAAGCATATTATTAAAAACTGTCTTCATATACTGAAAAGCTTCTTCAAATGTTGTTTTTTCAAGAATCTGAGGCACAACATCAAAAGTTCCGCCGTCGCTTATCTCGCGTTCAGGATATTTTGTAGAAAGCCTGTTGCGGGTTTCAACAAGACAGTAAATCATATTTTTCTTTGTCTCTGCACCCGGAATAAGATAATTTTTATAATAAGCATAAAGATTTTTCATTGTCTGTTCGAATTTTTCTTTATTATAAGTTTCCATACAGAACACAAGGCTTTCTATCTGCTCTTCAACATTAAAACCGTCTACAGCAGGCTGTATTGAACCTTTTACGATATCTTCATAAATGCAGGGAACATTTGAAAAATAAAAAAGATATGGAATATAAGACAAGGCTTCCTGATAAGAGCGGATTATTCCTTCAAGACCTTTTGCCATCTTTCCTTTTGTAATAAAACAGTTTCCACCAGAATTTACAGCAGTACGCTTTATGCAGTTTATGATTGCCTCATCATTCGAAGTCTTAAAGACAACCACTATATTATCCGAATTTTCTATTGCAATCTTATTGAAAAAAGAAAAATGATCATTTGCAAGTTTCATAAGTTTTGCCTTATCCTTTTCCGAATAAAAATTCGAAGCAAAAATAACTGCAACATAATCACTGTTTGATTCGTCCGAAAAAAACTTTGAAGATTCAAGAAGACCAAGCGGCTGAACGATAAGAGACTGAAGCATATTCTGAAGATAGTAACGCTGATTTAAATCCTCTGCATTTTTTGAAGTATTAATAAGATTCTGTCTTGTATTTATTTCTTCACATACGGACACAACAACTTTCATAAGCTCATCTTCATCTACAGGTTTTAAAAGATAAGCCTTTGCCCCGTAATTTATAGCCGTTTTTGCATACTCAAAATCTGAAAATCCAGAAAGAATGATAAAATACGGAATTTTTCCGGACGACTTTTCGCTTACACATTTCATTACATCAAGTCCAGTCATTCCAGGCATTTTTACGTCAATAATAACGATATCCGGCTGAAGATTGGCAATCTGTTCAAGAGCATCCTTTCCATTAACTGCTTTACCGCATATCTTACATCCCAGTTCCTTCCAGTCCAGGATGCATGACAAACCTTCCCTGATACTCTCTTCATCATCCGCAATAAGAATCTTCTTAAAATCCATCATAAAGAATCTCCATCAGCATTTCTTTTTATAATCGCTTTTATTGATATATCACACTTTCGGCATAATATTATCAGTATATATAACAGGAACGACAATCGTTACTTCTGTACCTTCGCCTTCCTTTGATTTTACACTAAGTCCGTATTGTTGACCATAGAATAATTTTATTCTCGAATTTACATTCTGCATGCCTATTGAATTTCCGCGTACAGACGTATTATATACGGCATTTGACATAGTTTCATTTTCTGGTTCAGAAAGTTTTTCAAGATTTTTATTAAGCTGCTCAAGTTTTTCAGAAGGAATTCCCTTTCCATTATCTTTAATCGTAATATAAAGAAGTTCTTCGTCGCCAGTTTTTTTTGTCTGCGCAACAATGTAGATAAATCCGCCTTCCGCAGTATCTTCAAGTCCATGACTAAAAGAATTTTCCACAAGAGGCTGAATTAAAAGAGGAAGGATGCTTATTCTTCGAATATCACACAAAGGTATTACATCATAAGCAATTCTGTTTCCAAACCTGAAATGCTGAATATTAAGGTAATTCTGGACAGAATTCAATTCATCAAAAAAACAAACAGGTCTTCCGCTTACCGAAAGATTATACCTAAGCAATGACGCAAGTAATTTTAGCATTACAGAAACATCTTTATTTGCATTTCCGCTTGCTGCAGATTTCATTCTGATTGTTTCAAGAGTATTAAAAAGAAAATGGGGATTAATCTGAGTAGAAAGCATTTTAAAATTGATTTCATTCTGTCGAGCCTTCATTCTTTCCTTTTCAATATTCTGAAGATATACCTGATCTATAAGGCTTTTAATATTCCCCGACATTTTGTAGAGGGCCTTATAAATCTGTTCATATTCATCATTTCCGCCGATTGACGGTTCTATTTCGAATTTATCTTCTACAACATTAGAAATTCCGTCCTTAATCTTGCTTACACGTTCTGCCGCATACGAAGAATAAACGGAAACAACATAAACAGAAAGAAATGCTATAAAAATCAAAAGTGCAACGGAAACTGCAACACCACTTAACGTTATACCTACAAGCTGATTAAGAGGAACAAGGAATGCAACGTGAAATTCCGGAGCATTTGGAAACCCCGGTGAAAACTGAGAAGAAAAAACACCATTATAATCTTTGCCGCGCCATTTCGTAACATAAAGCCTGCCGTTTGACGGTCTTGAAAAAAGATATCTGTTTTCTTCAGGCGACAAATCCTGTATTGTTGAATAAATGACGTTTGAACCGAAAGAAATAACCGTATCATGATTCTGGTTATCAAGAATTGAATTCATTTGCTGATTGCTCACATTAACTACAAGCACACCAAGCAGGGTTTCCATATTCTGACTCCACAATGAACGAACGGCACACAAATAATTCTTTTTTGTCAGTGAATCAGAAACATAAAACCAGGAATTCTGACCTTTAAGCGAAACGGCAGCCTTATACCAGCCGCTTTCCTGAATTTCAGAACGAACTTTTATAATGAATGAATTGTCTAGAAGCGTATAATTTTCTGTATATACACGGAAACTTGAAACTTCATCGCAGCTTCGAAGGTAATCATCAAAAAAGGACAGACTGGTATAATCAAAAAAAACATCCTGATTGTTTGAATAGTTTTTCTGAAGAACATCATGAAGTTTTTTATTAACATATATTCTGTCTGAAAATGCCTTTACGGAAGAAAGGCTTTTATCAAAATATTCCTGCGTATGAGAAAGGCTTGTAGAAGCATTCTTCATTTCCAGAGAAAACATATAATGATAGATAAGATACAAAAAAGACACGGAAACTAAAACAAAAGGAAGAAGCCATGTAAAAAGGAAAAGCTCCTTAAGGCTTCTTCTTATAGGAACATATTTGAGTCTGTGAATTAACTTTTCTTTCAAGCCGTAATCAAGCTTTTTTTTATGCCTTTCCGTCATGAATTAATCCATGCATCTTTTTACATAAGAATAATTTTTATGATTTATTCCATGCCCTATAATGACGTATAAATTATATTCTTTACCTTGCGGGTAATTTCCGTCGTTCCTGCATCTGTAAGCTGCATTGTCATGACAATTGCAAGTCTGTTCTTTAAATCAACAGAAAGATAAGGTCCAAGCCATCCGTCCCAGCCAAATTCGCCGTCTTCGGTAATTGCCTTGCACATTCCTTTCTGATAAGCAACACGCATGTAATTGCAGTATGTATACCCGCTCATGTGCTCCATTTTAATATCAAACCGTTTCTGAAGGTCTGGACGAAGTCTTGCTTCCGTAAGATACTGAACAGTTTTTTCTTTTAGAATCCGCACCCCATCAAGTTCCCCGCCGTTTGTAAGCATGCGTGCGAATTTCATAAAATCATCGACGGTTGAACAAAGGCCTGCTCCACCGCTTTCAAAAGCCGGCTGCTTGTCCATTTCTGCCTGAATTCCAAGATTACAATTCGTGAACGGTTCAAGATGCCTTTTTCCAGATTCATCCTTTATTGATTTATATACTTTTGAAAGCCTCGTCTGTTTTTCCTGCGGAACATAGAATGCCGTATCATTCATATGAATAGGTTCGAATATATTTTTCTTCATATATTCACTAAGTTTCATTCCGCTTACACGTTCAATAACTGCCCCCATAATATCTGCGGAAAGTCCGTACTGATAATCAGTTCCAGGCTCAAAACTTACAGGAATTTTTGCAAGACGGAGAGCAACATCCTGCGTTGTAATATTATTTGCACCGGCAGCACTCTGATTAAGTTCATTTATTAAATCAGACGTCAGATGTTCACCTGCAGGACAATTTTCTGACCATGCACCGTATGTATAACCGCTTGTCATGTTCATAAGGTCCTGAATCAGAATATTACGGTATGATTTGTGAGGTTTTCCGTTACGTCCGCCTTCGGTACAAACCTGAAGGTTATAGAATTCCGGAATATAAGTACCTAAATCTTCGCCAAGATCTATTTTTCCCTGCTCTACAAGCTGCATTGCCGCAACTGAAGTAACCGTTTTTGTCATTGAGTACATTCTGCATATCGTATCACGCGAAAACGATTTTTTATTATCTATATCAGAACAGCCGGCCTGCCAATAACCGACTTCACTGTCATCCTTATAAACAAGAACATTTACACCCGCAACTCTTTTAGAAGCAACGGCTCCGTCAAATACCGACTGAATATCATCAAGCTGTTTTTTTTCCATATATACAATTATATATCATAATATTTTTGATTTCTACATTTACAGCAGAGCAAACGCATTATTATAAAATATTATTAGTATAAACTGGCGTAAATGAACGAAATCGTGAGGCAAAAACACTTTTTTTTGTTGCGCCACATAGCGGCATTAAATAGTTTCTTTGCAACAAAAAACGTGTAGCACATTATTGTGCGGTTTTGAAACGCGAGTTCGTGACTGGAAGCCAATTTTTTGAATAAACTTTTTATAATAATGCGTTTATTCTGACATTTACAGCAATATAAAACATTATAATTGCTTATTGTAAATCGATGTTCTATAATCATCATAAAGAAATTTACAGTTAAAGGATTTACAAAAAAATGACAGACAAAGAAATTATAGAAAGCGGAAACGCTGTTTTGGGAATTGAATTTGGTTCTACAAGAATTAAGGCCGTACTCATCAATGAAAAATACGAACCGATTGCTTCTGGTTCGTACACATGGGAAAACACTCTGGAAAACGGATTGTGGACTTATCCAATGACACAGATTCACGAAGGATTGCGTGAATGCTATGCCGACCTTAAAAAGAACGTAATGGAAAAATACGGCATAAAGATTCAGAAACTTAAGGCAGCAGGAATTTCTGCAATGATGCACGGTTATCTTGCCTTCGACAAGGATAACAATCTTTTAGTTCCATTCAGAACCTGGCGCAACACAGTTACAGGACAGGCTTCGGAAAAACTTTCCGCACTCTTTAACTTCCCTATTCCTGAAAGATGGTCAATTTCGCACCTTTATCAGGCAATTCTTAATAAAGAAGAACACGTTTCTAAAATTGCACACGTACACACACTTGCCTCTTACATTCATTTCCGTCTTACAGGAAAAAATGTAATCGGTGCCGGAGATGCAAGCGGAATGTTCCCGATTGAACTTTCATCAGACGGAAAAACTGCCTCATACAAAGCAGATTTCGTAAAGAAATTCAGTGCACTTGACCTTGCACCGTTTACAGGAACAATAGAAAAAACATTTCCAGAAATTCTTATGGCAGGCGACAATGCAGGCGTACTCACAAAAGAAGGTGCCCTCATGCTCGACCCGGACGGAGATTTAAGCGAAGGATGTCCACTCTGTCCACCAGAAGGAGATGCAGGAACTGGTATGGCAGCAACAAATTCAGTTGCAGTTAGAACCGGAAATATTTCGGCAGGAACTTCTGTATTCAGCATGGTTGTTCTCGAAAAAGAACTTAAGGCATGCTACCCGGGAATCATCGATATCGTTACAACTCCTGACGGAAAAAATACAGCAATGGTTCATGCAAACAACTGTACAGGCGAGCATAACTACTGGGTAAACCTCTTTAAGGAAATTGTAGAAGAAATGGGCGGTAAAGCAGAGATGGGACAGTATTATGACAAACTCATTATGAAGTCCCTTGAAGCTGATAAAGACTGCGGCGGTCTTCTTGCCTATAACTATCTTTCTGGCGAAACAATTACAGGCTTTACTTCAGGAAGACCGCTTTTTGTACGTTCTGAAAACGCAAAATTCACACTTGCAAATTTCATGCGTGTATTGATGTTCTCTTCACTTGGCGCATTACGTGCCGGAATGGATATTCTTTACGACAAGGAATCTGTTGTTGTTGACAGCATGCTTGGTGCAGGCGGATATTTCAAGACTGAAGCAGGCCTTAAATACATGGCAGCTGCAATGAAAGCTCCTGTAAGTGCAATGGAAACTGCGGGAGAAGGCGGTCCTTGGGGAATGGCTCTTCTTGCTTCTTTCATGGCATATAAAAATGCCGGAAATGCAGACGTAATTCTTCCTGCATTCCTTAACGAACAGGTATTTAAATCATGTTCAAAGACAACGGCTCAGCCGGAAAAAGATTTGTGTGAATCTTTCAACATTTTCTTTGAAAGATACATGAAAGGTCTTGCAATAGAAAAGGCAGCTGTAGAAAGCCTTTAATAATTCAAAGTTTTTAAAATTTTAACAGATAAGAGGAAATTAAAATGACATATCAGACAATTAGGGAACAGGCATACGAAGCAAACATGAAAATCCCTGAAAATCATCTTGCACTTTATACATGGGGAAACGTTTCTGCTTTTGACAAGGACAAGGGAGTTTTTGCAATTAAACCGTCTGGAGTTCCATATCCAGAACTTACTCCGGAATCAATGGTAATCGTTGATCTTGACGGAAAAGTTGTTGACGGAAACTTAAATCCATCTTCGGACACACCAACCCATGCAGTTCTTTACAAAGAATTTGCTGTTAATCAGAATGCAGCAGTTGGAGGAATCATTCATACTCACTCAACTTATGCAGTAAGCTGGGCTCAGGCATTACGCTCTGTTCCTCTTTTTGGAACTACACACGCAGACCACATTCAGAAATTTGTTCCATGTACTCCTTATCTTTCTAAGGAAGCCGTAGAATCAGATTACGAAAAAGAAACAGGTCTTCTTATTGTAAAATATTTTGCAGACTTAGGACTTAATCCTAACGAAATTAACATGGTACTCTGCGGCGGTCACGGTCCTTTTGCATGGGGAACAACAGCAGAAAAAGCCGTGTATAACGGAACAGTTCTGGAAGAAATCTGTAAGATGGCATTGAACACACTTCTTCTGAATCCAGATGCACAGCCGTTACCTGACTATATCGTAAACAAGCATTACATGAGGAAGCACGGACCTAATGCATATTACGGACAGAAAAGGTAAATGCAGCGAAGCAGAGCTGATAAAGCCGTAATTCTGAACATCAAGCCGCAGGGAGAAAACAATTATTCTGTTGTCCTGCTTACTCCACAGGAAGGCATTCTGTATGCTTCCCTGTATGGAGGTCCAAAAAGCAGGCTGAAATCCCTTGTGGCTCAATGGAATTCAGGAAATATATGGCTTTATGAAAATTCCGAAAAAAAGCAGATAAAAATCACTGATTTTGAAGTCTCAAATTTTCATGAATCTTTTTCACAGAACCTCTACAAAATGTACGCTGCTTCTCTTGCTGCTGAAATTCTTATCAAGACAAGATGTGCAGGAAGCAACGAACAGGCATTCAAATTATTTTCAGGCTTTATTGACGGTATGGAATTATGCGATGAAGAAGCATGCCGTCTTGGCCTGATGCGTTTTTTATGGCGTTACCTTCAGCTTCTTGGAATTCAGCCGGATGCATCTTGCTGCGGAAGTTGCGGGGAAAATTTTTTATCTATAAAGTTTGCACCGTCTAATATTTCATATTATAATTGTAGCGGAAATAATTTTATCTGCGAAGAATGCAGTGGAAGTTCTACACCAGAAACAACTTCCGGTTTTATTCCGGTTAAAGTAATGGCAGTAAAATATCTTAGTGCAGTAGCAAATCTTTCACCGTCAGAAGTCAGACAAATAAAAATAGACAGAGAAGCATACGAACAGATAAGAAATCTTGTCTTTTTCCTTATTGAAACGGGAATAGACCAGAAACTGAATACAATTGAAACAGGGACAGGAATTCTATGAGAGCAACAGACATTATCTTAAAAAAACGCGGATTTTTCAAAACAAATGATAACGGAGAACGCATATTAACCGATACTGCTGAACTTACAAAAGAAGAAATTGCATTCATGATAAAAGGATGCGTAGAAAAAACAATTCCAGACTATCAGATGTCAGCATGGCTCATGTCTATATTTTTTAACGGCATGACATTTCAGGAAACCGGCTGGCTTACAGAATTCATGCTTCATTCCGGTGATGTAATTGACCTCCATAAGGATGAACCGTTCAAAGGAAAGGACATTATTTTTGTAGATAAACATTCAACAGGCGGTGTCGGTGACAAGATTTCAATTCCACTCGCCCCTATTGTTGCTGCCTGCGGATTAAAAGTTCCTATGATGAGCGGACGCGCTCTTGGCCATACTGGCGGAACACTCGATAAACTTGAATCCATCAACGGTTACAAAACTAATCTTACACCAGAAACTTTCAGCCGTTTTATAGCAGAAAATAACTATGCAATGATGGGACAGACAGAAAAAATAGCACCGGCTGATAAAATTCTTTATGCCTTGCGGGATGTAACTGCAACCGTAGAATCAGTTCCTCTTATTACGGCAAGCATTCTTTCTAAAAAAATTGCAGAAGGTTCGGACGGTCTTGTTTTTGACGTAAAATATGGAACAGGTGCCTTCATGAAAACAAAGCCTGATGCAGAACTTCTTGCAAGTTTCCTTGTAAACACTGCAAAAGCAATGGGCAAAAAAGCCTCTGCCTTAATCACAGATATGAACACCCCTCTTGGATATAAAATCGGTAACTTCCTCGAAATTGAAGAATCTCTGGAATGCCTCGAAGGAAAAGGACCTGCCGACGTTATGGAAGAAACCTATGCACTTGGTGCGCAGATGCTCGTACTTGGAAATATTGCGCAGAATTACGAAGAAGGTCTTAAACTCTGTAAAGATGCAGTTTCCAGCGGAAAAGCAATGGAGCATTTCTTAAAGAACATCAGTCAGCAGGGAGGAAATCCTGACGAAGTACAAAAGCAGGCCGGAAAAAGACGTTCCGAATTCAGGACAGAATTAAAGGCAAAACAGGACGGATATATTTTTATAGATGCATACAAAACAGGAATTGCAGGAGTTTCGCTCGGTGTAGGCCGCAACAAAACTACGGACAGTGTTTGCGGTGATGCAGGAATGATTATTCATCAGCACAGCGGAGCTAAAGTAAAAAAAGGCGACGTAATTATGGAAGTCTTTGGAAAAGATGAAGAATGCCTTTCACCTGCTTTATCAATTCTTGATTCAGCAGTAGAATACAGCGAAACACAAAAGGAACGAAATCCATTAATATATAAAACACTTTAGTACAGGAAACAACATTGAGCAACTGGAGAAAAATGCCTGTCACCCGGCAGCAGATATTACCGCTATGCAATAACTACGGCATAGATCAGATTCTTGCATCCATTCTTGTAAGAAGAGGAATAACACAGGGAAAAGACATCCTTTATTTTCTGGAAGATGATTTACGCTTTCAACATAATCCGTTTCTTTTTTCAAGCATGGAAGATGCCGTTACAAGGATTCTGCAGGCTAAGGACGAAAAAGAAAAAGTCCTTATATTTGGAGACAAAGATGCTGACGGTGTAACCAGCACGACAATTCTATATACATACCTAAAATCAATTGGAATAGACGTTTCATGCAGAATTCCTGTTGGTGATGACGCATATGGACTTTCAATGCAGGCTGTTGATGATTTTGCGAAGGAAGGCGGAACACTTATAATTACCGTTGACTGCGGAATTTCAAACTTTGCAGAAATTTCGCATGCAGCAGATTTATGCATCGACGTAATTGTAACGGATCATCACAATGCGCCAGAAAAATTACCGGAAGCCGTTGTTATTCTTGATCCAAAAACAGAAGATTCGGGATATCCGTTCAAAGATATTTCAGGAGCGGCAGTTGCATACAAACTTGTATCGGCTCTGCGTTTTGCACAGACAGGCTTATACGAAAACGAATACTGCATTCTTAACATTTCTGAAAACGAAGAGCAAAACTGTTTTTTTATTGACTGTATAAAAATAAGAAATCTAATTGTAGTTAAAGAACTTCATGAAAAAATCATTCCCGGACAGACAAGTATTTATGATTTAAAACTCCCCTATTTTCTTCAGGGACAATTAATTTATGTATGGGATAAACAGAATACCTACAAAACACTAAATTCACTGTTTGGAAACGGCATAGACTTTAACCTTACAGATTTACAGGCCGAAATATGCACGCTTTTTCCAAAACTCAGAGGCAAATCTGAAAAAGACATTCAAAAAATGTCTATTTTCAACAAATACATTCCAGAAGAAAACAACCTCATAAACAGCATATACAATCTTTTCGTAACATATTGCAGAAAAAAACTTGCACTGGAACATCCTGAATTTGCCGAAAACGAAAAAATGGATTTACAGCTTGTTGCGCTTGCAGCAATAGCAGATATAATGCCTCTTAAAAATGAAAACCGAATCTTTATTAAAAACGGCGTAAATTCAATAAAAACAGGAAAAATAAGACCGGGACTTGCAGAACTGTTTGCAATACTCAAAATAAACATAGAAGGAATAACGGCAACAGATCTTTCATGGTCAGTAACCCCTGCCTTAAACGCAGCAGGCAGACTTGGACAAGCAGACCTTACTCTAGCACTCCTTACTTCAGAAAATGCAAAAGAAAGGGAAGAACTCGCTCATTCGATTTACACACTGAACGAAGAAAGAAAAAATCTTGTGCAGAATGCATCTTTGCGAATTCAAGACATAGCAAAAAAATCGGTTGAAGACCTTCAGAATAAACTATGCCTTGTTATTGACGAACAGATTCATCCAGGCATTACAGGAAATTTTGCGGGAAAACTAATGCAGGATTTTAACGTCCCGGCAATAGTAATTACAAAAAACGAAGGCATATACAAAGGTTCTATGCGTTCGTGTCGTGGACTTATAACTACTGAATTTCTTTCTTCCTTTGAAGAAGGAAAATTTTTCATAAATTATGGCGGTCATGACTGTGCGGCCGGCTTTAGCTTTGTTGAAGAAAAACTGGACATTTTCATGCAGAACATAAAAAACTGCATTTCTTCAATTCAACTGGAAGACAACGATACTATAATCGACATTGACGCAGAAATTCCAACCGATTACATTACCGAAGATTTATTCGATTCCATTACAAAACTTGAACCTTATGGCGCAGAAAATCCGGAACTCAAGCTTCTTACACATGAAGTTACAATTTGTGATGCTGCAATCGTCGGTAAAAAAGAGCCGTTCTCATTAAAACTTACATTTGATTGTGGAAAACATAAAATTCCTGCCGTACTTTTTGGAAAAGCAGAAAAACTCGGCAATGAAATTCAAATCGGTAAAAAATATGATATAATTTATACAATGTCAAAAAATTATTTCAGGGGAAATGTAACCAATCAATTTAAAATTCAGGAGATAAAGTCGTCTGATAACAGAATAAACTAAAACACAGCCCGCCAGCGGCCTTACATAGGAGAAAAAAAATGAAAAAATTATTTACAACTGCACTCATCCTTTTTTGGGCATTCAATCTTACGGCAAAAACGGCCGTCTTTCATACCGAAAATCTGAATATCAATGTAAATTATAATGATGAACTTGTTCCAGGAGATGCAATTTTTGTACGGCTGAACATCTCTTCAAATAAAATGCACAAAAAAACAAAAGTTGAACCGGAAAAAAAAGCTGTCCTTCAGCTGATTTCCGAAAAAAGCGACCACGAACAGAAAATAATCGAAAACACAGTTTTTTATAATCTTGCCAAAACAAAAAAACAGAATAATTCCGACATGCTTACAGGACTTCCACTTTCTTCATGGCTTACAGACGGTACCTATTTTCTAAAAATAATCTTTACAGTTTCTGATGAACAGCCAAAAGAATTTACTCTTCCACTGACATACGTTGCAAGGGAATTTGATACAGAAATTATTGAACTCAACGAACAGAATACTGCAATAAAAACAGATGCAAGTCCTGAACGTGCGGCACAAATAGAAAAACTGAACAATATTTTATTTACCACAATGCCGTCCGATGTATACAATTTGAAAAAATTCATCTGTCCTACAACTTCGAACAAATATACAGCACATTTTGCAGACCGCAGAACCTATGCATACTCAAACGGCAAATCTTCTACAACACTGCATTACGGTAACGATTACGGAATTCCAGAAGGAAGTGAAGTCCGTGCCTGTGCCGATGGAAAAGTTGTACTTGCAGAATTCAGAATTTCAACAGGATTTTCAGTTGTAATTGAACATCTTCCAGGTTTATACAGTCTTTATTATCATCTTTCCACAATAAAGGCAGTTGAAGGAGATATGGTAAAACAGGGAGAAATAATAGGAAAATCAGGCTCAACAGGACTTGCAACAGGCCCGCACCTTCACTGGGAAATAAGACTTAACGGTGCAGCAGTTCATCCAGAATTCTTTATGAATAATTTTGCATTTGAACAGAACTAATATCTAAATTCAAAAGGGTTGCCCATTTTTCTTGGACAGCCCCTATAATTTTAAACTGAAATCTTAATTAAAACCAAAGCTTTATACTTTAAATTCGTCAATCTGATTGCCGATTTTTCTGATAGATTCACGCATACGGTCAGAAACTTCGGTAAGTACGGCACCAGTTTCATTGATTTTCTGAGCGCCTTCTGACATTTCATCCATACTCTGCTTCATGGAAAGCGTTACATCCTTAAGCTGATGAACTTCTGACAAAATAAGCTTATTTCCTTCCTGCATTTCAAGAGATGCAGATTTTACTTCCTGAGTATTATCATTCATCATCTTTAATGCATCTACAATCTGCTTAGAACCTTCGTTCTGTTCTTCCATGGCAGTTCTAATCTGAATTACAAGCTGGTCTGTATCAGAAAGCTCATGAGAAACCTGAGAGAATGTCTTACTTGCATCATTAGAAGCCATAACAACTTCTGCAATTGATTCCATAATCTGATTAAGTTGAGCGGTAATCTGATTTGACTGCTGAGATGAAGTTTCTGAAAGCTTACGAATTTCATCGGCAACAACGGCAAAACCTTTACCCGCATCACCTGCATGAGCAGCTTCGATTGCAGCGTTCATGGCAAGAAGATTTGTCTGTTCCGCAATATTTGCAATTGCAACGTTGGCATCTTTCAGCATTTCTGACTGACTCTCAATTGTCTGAACCTTAAGGCTTACAGTTTCGAGCTTAGAGAATCCTTCCTGAGAATGAGACTGCAGGCTTGAGAACGAATTGTTCATTTTTTCTACAGAATTACTTACAGAATTGATATTTCCAATCATCTCTTCGACTGCTGCACTTGCCTCTGTAACACCCGACGACTGATTTTCAATCATCTGATTAAGGGAATCAATATTTGCAGAAATTTCGTCAACTGCACCGGCCGTCTGGTCTACACTCGTCTTTTGATTATTAAGCTGCTGACCAAAAGAATTGATATTTGCAATAATCTGAGTAATGGAGCTTGCAGTGTCCATTGCAGAAGAAGCCATATCTTCACCGGCAACACCAAGCTCATTCTTAGAATCTTTTACATCCCTGATAATAGTCTGAAGTTTTTCTGTAAAGAGATTAAAGCCGTTTACAACCTGACCGATTTCGTTGTTAGACTTAATCTGAATACGCTGAGTCAAATCGGCATTTCCAGTTGCAATTCCCGTAATTGCATTCTTTACAATTTCAAGAGGCTTAAGGGAAACTACAAGAACAATTCCACCAAGGATAAGAATTACAAAAAGAACCACAACTCCAAACATAATCATGGCATTTGCAATTTTATTACCGAGAGAATCAAGAATTTTTTCTGGAACAAGGAATCCCAGTCCCCATTGAGTACCGCCTATACCGGAATAAACAAGCAAATCTTCTTTTGCGCCTGTATAAGAAGCAATAAAGGCATGACCTGATTCACCTTCGACCATTCTCTTTGAAATTTTCTGTAAGTCTTCATGACCTTCACCCGCATTGGTAATAAAGTTTCCGTCATAGGTTGCTACAGGATGATAAATCACGTCTCCTTCATGATCAATTACATAAAGCCATACTCCATCAGGAACAGACAGATTTTTAATAGGCTGAATTAAATCATCAACGTTAATAACGCCTGCAATCATTACAAAAACATTTCCGTCAGGACCATAAACAGGTCTTGTAACATGGATTACCTTTCTTCCTGTTGTCTTAGAGATTACCGGATTATCAATATAAGTTTTTGCACCTTTGAACATTACGGCCTGGAAATAATCGCGTTCTGCAATGTTGGTACGGGTTCCGTTATCGTTGTAAGAATAGCCCTGTGCATCTGCAACCATGATGTAATCAAAATCCTTTCCCTTTATCTGCGGATTTGCCTGAAGCCATCTTCCAACCAAATCAAAATTTCCAGATTTCATGATTTCAGCATTTACAAAAGGATTAAGCTGCATGAAATACCCAGAAATTGTATTTTCGAGGGTTTGCCTCATTGATGTCGTAAGCATTAAATAATTCTCTACATGATCATCACGGGAATTATTTCGTGCAATACGTGATAATGACATAACCTGAATTGTAGTTAAGACGGCAAAACCAAAACCAATCAAAAAAATTAAGCGCCAGACAAGACTAGATGTTCTTCTGCCATTTTTTCCAGCCATAAAATACACCTCTTATTAAGACATTGTTATAATTATAGCACATTAAATTCACAAAGACAATTTTTTTTCTTTCACTAAAAACTTAAGACAAAAACTTGATATTTTAGACTTTCATCTGTTATATTATTCACGCTATGCTTGATTTGGAATCCCTTAAAAATGAATTGAATCCGCAGCAGTACAGGGCTGTAACAACAACAGAAGGTGCAATTTTAATTATTGCAGGTGCCGGAAGCGGAAAAACACGCGTAATCACATTCAGAATTGCACACATGCTCGATAAAGGCATTCCGCAAAGCCAGATTTTAGCCCTAACCTTTACAAATAAAGCTGCAAAGGAAATGGCAGACCGAATCAAGGATTTAACGCAGAAAAAGCTTCAAAACCTTACAGTTTCTACATTTCATGCTTTTGGTGTAAGAATTCTGCGTCAGGATATAGAAAAACTTGGCTGGCGTGAAAATTTTTCCATTTATGATGAAACCGACCGTGTTGCCCTTATAAAAGAATGCGGACGCGAATTAAAATTTTCGCCTGAAGCAATGGATATTTACAAAATCGGAAACCTTATTTCAAACATAAAAACAGGACGAAAAAACTGGGAAACTGCAAATGACATGTACCGTCCGCTCTACGAAATGTATCAGGAAGGTCTTAAACTTTACAATGCAGTAGATTTTGACGATTTGATTGTACTTCCTATAAAACTTTTCCAGGAATACCCGGAAGTGCTTGCCAGATATCGTGAACGCTACAAGTATATAATGGTAGATGAATTTCAGGATACAAGCCATCAGCAGTATGAAATGATGCATCTTCTTGCAGACAAAAACGTTGCAGTTGTAGGCGATGATGACCAGAGCATTTACAGCTGGCGCGGTGCGGACTATCAGAACATCATTAATTTTGAACATGATTTTGACGTTACGGAAATCCGACTGGAACAGAATTACCGTTCAACAGGAACAATTCTTGAAGCAGCAAACGGTGTAATTGCACACAATACAAACAGAAAGGATAAAAAACTCTGGAGCGGAAACGGCGCCGGAAAACCGATTGAAATATTCATGCCGGAAAACGAAACCGACGAGGCAGACTTTATTGCAGAATCAATAATGGGAATTGCAGCAGAAGAACACCGGAATTATGACGAATTCGGAGTTTTAATGCGCGCAAACACACAGAGCCGCTACATAGAAGAGGCAATGCTTCAAAACAATATTCCCTACACCATGAGCGGCGGAACATCTTTTTTTGAACGCAAGGAAATCAAGGATATAATCAGTTATCTGCGTGTAATTTCAAATCACGATGATGATATAAACTTACTTAGAATTATAAATACTCCGCGGCGGGGAATTGGTCGTGCAGCAATACAGCTTATGAACGATGCTGCAGAATTAAACGGCTGTACTTTATGGAATGCAATCGATTACCTTATAAATGCACAGGCTTCGGAAGCAAGCGATGTACTAAAAGAAGACCTTCAGAATTTTGTAGATATTATAACTTCGCACCGCCAGAAATTATTAAGCGGACACGGACTTTCTGCAAAAGTTCGCCAGCTTGTTGAAGACATAAATTACCGCGATCATCTTATAACAGAATACCCTAAAAGCGAAAAAGCCGTGCGGTATAAACTGAAAAATATAGAAGATTTAGTGAATTTTATTGATATCTGGGAAAACAATCCGGATAATTCAAATCCGAGTCTTTACAATTATCTTAACCGCATAACATTAATGTCCAGAGATGACGGTGACGACGAAAGCGGAAAAGGTAAAGTAAACCTAATGACGATTCACGCGTCAAAGGGACTTGAATTTCCGGTTGTATTTATTGCAGGCGCGGAAGAAGGACTTATTCCGCATGCACGTTCGGTAGAAGAAAACAACGGAGACGTTGAAGAGGAACGCAGGCTTTTTTATGTTGCAATCACACGTGCGCGCGACAAGCTTTTTATTTCTGCCTGCCGTAAACGCCGCCACATGCAGATGATTGTCGAAACTACCCCTAGCCGCTTTCTTGATGAAATTCCTTTGAATCTTGTTGAGTATCACGAGCCGAAAAAAGAAATTACGGAAGAGGAACAGAGTAAATTAATCGGTGATTTTCTGAATATGATGAAAGAAGGAATGTAATTTTTTCTTAATATAATCGACTTTTTTATATAATTAATGACTGGGCTTTTCGAAACCACAATTTTCTGACAGTTTCGACAGGCCCAGCCACATAAATATCCTTACACGCGGTACTTTATTTTCTTGCCTGTTCCTTCGTAAAGCTGCTTACGAAGTTCTGTTACCTGCTTATCGCTGATATAATCATCAAAACTCATCATACGGTCAATAATTCCGTTTGGAGTAATTTCTACAATACGGTTTGCAATAGACTGAATGAATTCGTGGTCGTGCGAACTGAACAAAAGAACGCCTGGGAAAGAAATCAAACCTTCGTTCAAAGACTGAATTGCTTCAAGGTCAAGATGGTTTGTAGGGTCATCCA
>CAMOWQ010000042.1 GCA_946628495.1 uncultured Treponema sp.
CGACCGGTAGCATTTTTCTTTTGGTGTATTCATGTTTATAATGCGTTTGCCATGATACAATACCTGTTGCATAAGAAATCAAATCCATAAATAATATATACATGGCAATTTCAATCAACTCAGCAGAATTATTAAAGGTACTTGAAACTACACCTTCAGAACAAAACATAATGCTTACAGGCAGACACGGAATCGGAAAATCACAGATTCTGGAACAATACTTTTCATCCATCGGACAAAAAGTAGTCATTCTTTTTTTAGGACAGATGAGTGATCCGGGAGACCTTATTGGACTTCCGCATATCGACGAAAAAACAGGCAAAACAGATTTTATACCGCCATACTGGTTTCCGACAGACGGTAAGCCGGTTGTTCTTTTTTTAGATGAATTAAACCGCGCACGTCCTGAAGTATTGCAGACAATTATGGATTTAACTCTTAACAAAACACTTGCAGGAAAAAAACTGCCGGAAGGAAGCCGCATAATAAGTGCCGTTAATGAAGGCGAAGAATATCAGCTTACAGACCTGGACCCAGCCCTTGTAAGCCGTTTTAATATTTATGAATTCAGGCCAACTGTTGAAGAATGGCTTTTATGGGCAGCAAAAAAAGGATTAGATCAAAGAGTTATAGATTTTATCTCGGAAAATCCTGAAATACTCGACGGTTCTGAATTCCGTCGCGAAGACCAGGGCTTGGAAAAAACACCTGACCGCCGCGCGTGGGAACGTGTATCGAACCTGCTGGCAAACCACACGATAGACGAATATTCAAAAAAAATCATTGCAGGCATTGTCGGTATGAGTGCCGCTGCAAAACTCTTTGATTCAATTTCGAAACACAGACTTCTTAGCGCAAAAGAAATTCTGCTTGGTGAATTTAGCAAAATCAAGGAAATCATAAAATCGTACAGCACGCCAGACTTAGCAATTGTAAACGAGTCTCTTTACCGTTTTATAGAAGCAGGTTCCTACGAAAAAAGCGATTCAAAAAAAATTGCCGCAAACCTCGAAGCATATTTTATTTTATTAAACGAAGAAGACTTGCACGAAGCACAGGCTCATTTTGCAAACCTTTATACGTCTGCAAATTATAAAAATTCGCTTGTATTCATTATGGCAAACTGCGGAAAGCTTTATAACAAAATGATGGAATTCATCCGTTCAATTTAACAAAAGCAAAAAGGCAATATAGGATAAAAGCGATAGAATGAAACAGAATCTGGACGAACTCTTTAAAAAAATCAGCGACTTATGGTTTCTTACAGAACCGGCTATTTTTTCCGTTTACTGTACCCATAAACTTGTTTCCAACACAAATCTTAAAGTTCCGTTCAGAACAGGAAAAAAGAAGATTGAATATTCACCTGAAATTCTAAATACGCTTGAAGATACTCTTATAGAAGAACTTTTAAAAATTGAAACAATACGTATTCTTCTAAAACATCCTTACCAGAGACAGCCGCTTGCCGCAAATCCGGTTCTTCTTACAATGGCAAGCAACATTACAATTAATGATATATGCCGTACAAGCGACAAAGCCAAAACTTTTTTGCATGGAATCGAGTTTAATCTCCCCGAAAACCTTAGTTTCGAAGAATATTACGAACGCCTGAAACAATATGTGCGGCCACAAGAACTGTCTCAATCTCAGAAAATATCTCAAGAAGCATCTTTAGAACTTTCGGAATCGTCTTTAGGACCTTCATGTGATGCTAAAACTATTTCGGAATGTGCCGAACTTTCTGCTTTATGGCAGGAAGACGAAGAAATGACATGCAATATAAACACAATTATTGATGATATAGAGGCTTCCAGTAACTGGGGAACGCTGCCAGATAATCTTGTTGAGCTTATAAAAGCAAACAGGTATATCGAAATGGATTACAGACGCATGCTTTCTTACTTCAAAACATCCATACTATCAAGCAAACGTAATCTTACAAGAATGAAACCAAGCCGACGTTACGGTTTTAACACAATGGGAAGCCGCTACGCTCTTGCAACGAACATTCTTATTGCTGTTGACGTAAGCGGTTCGGTAAGCACAGATTCAATCATAAATTTCTTTTCTGTAATAAACCGTTTTTTCAAATATGGAATAGAAAAAATTGACGTAATACAATTTGATTCAGAATTAAAATCTGAAATACCTGATTCAATGAAAAAAGCACGTACAAACATAAAAATAACAGGACGCGGAGGCACTTCTTTTCAACCGGCAGCAGATTTTTACTGTATGCACAAAGAATACGACGGTCTCATTTATTTTACGGATGGAGAAGCCCCTGTTCCGGAATTCAAAACAAAACGCATAATTGATGTATTATGGGTTTTATGTTCAAAAAAACAATATGACAAGCATAAAAAATGGATTTCATCTATAAAAGGGTGCCGTGCGACTTATATTCCAGGTCCAATATAAAATTATTTTTTTCTTTACGCTCTTTCAAATCGTATTATAATTATTAGATAAGTTATTAAATATAAATGATAACAACAGCTGTAATACGACATCTTAAAGGAAGAAAAAATGAACAAACCTACAGTATCATATGCAAAATTATCTGCAAGAAAACAAAAAAAAATTCTGGACATCTGTTCATCAATCATACTCGTGAACAAGAAGGCTCGAAGAGAAGGAATTCTTTCGCTTGAAGAAAACCTTTCAGAGCAGATCGAAAAATTTCCTGGAAAAACAGGACTGTTTATGCATACACTTCTTATGCTTATTATAGACGGCAAAGACCCAGAATTTATAGAACAGATAGCAGATAACTACATTTTATACAGCTGCAACACCCGTTTTCAAAAACTTTCATTCGAACTTATAAAAAAACTAATGTTAATGCTACAAAGAGGCACTGACCCTATTCAAATGATACACTTTGTTTCAAGCTATGTGCCTATTGAAAAATCCAATGATATATATATGACACTGTTTAATCTTATAGAAGAACAGTAAAACAATTTTTTTATCAGGAAAAACAACATGGATACTAAATACCCTGAACTCCCCAAATGTATAAAAGATGTGTCTTATATGCTTGCAGAAAATCTTGAAAAGGCAAAAGATTTCCGTTCAAAATTAAGAAGTGATATTGACGAATACATTAAAGACCTTCCTGAAGAACAGCAGGAAGCTGCAAAAAAAGCAATTGGCACTTTTGGTACAAATGAAGATTCTGAACAGAAACAGGAAGATATACTTTTCCAAAGAACTCAATTATTCATAAAAAACCTGTTTGAGGAACTATGCATAGGTGACGAAAGAATTCATAACACATTCTGGCTTTTGGGAATAGACAGTCTTAACGAAACAAAAAACAAACTAAAAGAAAACGAACAGGAATATCTGGCCGACGCATTAGGCAAATTTGTATTCACGTTTGATGACATTCCAAAACTTGCAGACAGGGCAATACAAAGATTTTTGCAGGAAATAGATTCATACGAACTTGCAAAAGCACTTTTACATAGTAAAGAAGAAACCAGACAGGCAATTTTTAAAGTATTGTCAGAAAGGGCAACACTCTTATTAAAAAGCGACATGAAAGATTTTCAATATGTTTCCAAAAAAGACTCTCAAGCCAGTCAGTCAACTATACTTTCGGTAATTGAACGCCTTATAGCTCTTGGAGATATTCAAATTCCTCAATTTGAACGGATAGAAGAAAACAATTTTCTTAACGGAGACTAAACGGAATGATTGAACAGAATAATATTTTTTCCTGGTATAGGGCCGCAGACAAAAAGCATCCGTTTGGTATATGGAAACCTGTTTCTTTAGAAAACACTACATTTAGAATTACACTGCGTAATACAGAAAATGGGAAAATATTCTGTCCTCTGCATTGTATATGGGAAGATTATGAACGACACAATGAATTCGAAATTGAATGTTCCGGCAAAAAGACTTTCAACGGTTTGATTATTCCCTGGATTCCACAGAAAAAAAAGCCTGAACCAAAAAACAGAGGCGTTTTAGTCATAAACAAGATATTGCAGAATCAGCAAGAATACAATTACAACTACAACTCCCGCTTGTATAACTCTTGCGATTCGGACGATACGGATTTCGAAAAAGACATATACGATAACGATAATATAAATTACAACTGTTTTTTATACACATATTCAATAGATTACAAAAATTTTTCATGCACAATAAAAGAACGCACATTGAATCGAAAAAAAATTCTTTCAATACCGGAAGGAAATTTCAGCCTTACAAAACTTCCTGAAACAGAAAACATTGCAAGCTTTTATTTTAAAGGAAAAAAATGCTGTTCACGAAATCCTTCTCAAAACAGCGAAACCTATACTATTTACAACTCATTGGGAAAAAAAGCATACGATGAAGAATTTCCCAAAATACCTGACATAGTTTCAAAACAGATAGAAGCAACGCTTCCAGAGTTTATAAACAACTACGCAGGACGCAAAATTTTTATTAACACAGGATTTTATCACGGAATTGCACTTTTAAATGCACTTTCTTTTTTCCCTTATGAAGCAAATATCTTTCCTGTTGCAAAGCAGACAGGTCTCCTAAAAATCTCAAATAATTCAACAATATTAACCTCAGAAACTAATCATGACGACACACAAATCTACAATCAGATATGCAGCTTAATGGAAATAAAAAGCTTTACTTCGCTGCACAAACTGTTTAATAAAATACCGAATGCATTAATCTGGTATAAAAATATTACAAACATAGGATTTCGCGACATAAACATAATAATGGACATACTTAATACATGTGCCGCTACAGCTTTTAGCAAGGAATATACGCAATATAGCGATTTAATACATTATTATTCAATTAACTATTGGGATAAAGACCTGGAAAACATAAAAGAAAAATCAGCAAATCTTGCGACAACGTTCATCGACAACATAAATGAATACAACGCGCTTACAGATAATGTTTTTACCTTTTTCTGTTCATATTCAATTCCGCTTAGAGGCGAGCGTGCAACATGGAATGCCATTAACAAAGAACCTAGAATGTACTATAAGGACAGGGCAGACATTGCAAGAAACTTTCAGCGATATTTTTCAATGTTAAAACCAGAAGAACGCTACATGATAGTTCACGAAGGTTTTACGACAAGAGTACATGACACACTTTCAAAAATCATAGAAAACCTTCAATATACAAATCAAACATTTACATATTCAAATGAACAGAAAAAACTGGAAGATGAAATAGACGGTTTTAGCTTTAAACTTCCTCCAGACAGCGAATTCCTGCATAATTTGGGAAGTGAAATGCATAACTGCGTTTTTTCTTACTGGGAATATGTCTATCTTGGAGAATGCACTATTGTATATGCAATAAAAGACGGCAAATTCGAAGCCTGCATAGAAGTTGCAAACTCACTTGTTATCAGTCAGGCAAGAAGTTCTTACAATAAACAGCTTACAGGCGACATACAAACAGCTTTTATTAAATGGTGTAAAAAACACAAGTTAAAATATTAACAAATAATTTTTTTGGAGTGTATATCAATTATGGCAGCAACAAACAAAATCCGAATTTTAGTAACACCAAACAAAGATAAGAAAGCCTTTAAGGAATTTTCTGAAAACGCATCAAAATTAGAATGCAACGATAATTCAGAAACTATATTCTCAAAAATTTATTTACAGGTATTTGAATGGGGAGAAAATACAATACAGATTGCCGATGACCAATGGATTGTTATAAATGACGAAAGAGTCTGTTTTGCAGTTACAGGCGGTTCAACAGACGTACTTGTTGATTTTGCAGCAGAAATTGCAAAGCTTGGAGTTTGCGTACGTGCAATATGGGCTCAAAACACAACAAAACTAACTTACACTTTAACCAGATATAGAGAATCCTACAAGGAAGAAGGAATTTTCATTACAAGCGCAAACATGGGAGAAGCATTTTTTCCCGGCAACGGTAAAAAAAAGCATGCATTTTTCTACGCGCCAAAAAAGAATGAATTAAAACGTCAAAAAGAATATTACGATATCGTATGGGACAGCTGCCAGGATGACGGCTCAGACATTGAAGAATTCATGGAAGGTTTTAGTCTAGGTAAAATGCCCAAAATAAATGACTGCGATGAACGGACATACCCTTGCACTAACATTATAGATGATTATGGCAATTTTTCAGATATTGAAGCACAGTCTTTTATAGATGGACATATTTCATTAGGCAGCACAATCTATGCCCTACCGGTAAGAAGAATGCTTCTGGAAGGAAAAAGCCTAAATGATTTTTCAGGTTGCTTTATCACAGTATATCCAAAAACATTTCAAAAATTTCTCGCAAGAAATGGCTTTTTCAAGGAACCAGACTATCTATATTGTGACATGCTTTCAAAAGAACAAAAAGATGATAAGAAATCAGACCAGATTGAAGGCTTTCTTCTAGACAAGAACGGAAACAAAATAACTTCCCTTGCAGATTTTGACCATGCAGTTGCCCCTGACGGTGAAATTTACTATCCGGTTCCAGAAACAGATTTTGATGACGGCGTTCTTTCTCAAAAAGCAGAAAAAAAATGGCGGAAATTTCTAAATCTGAATAATACAGAAGAAGATGAATTTTTCTGTTATACAAATGACAAAACCGAAATCATAACTGCAGTTAATAAAAAAATAAAGAACGCAATAATTCCAGACGGCATTAAAAGAATAAGGGCAAATGCATTTAAAAACTGCACTGAACTTCGCACAATAGAACTTCCAGAATCTCTTTGCGAAATTGGAAGCTGTGTTTTTATGGGATGTTCATCGCTTGAATCAATTAAGATTCCTGACAGTGTCACAATAATTGAAGAAAACCGATTCGTGCTTGACAGCGGATTATTCAAGGGCTGTTCATCCTTAAAAGAAGTCATTTTAGGTCATGGTATTAAAAAGATTCCCTCAGAAACTTTCAAAGACTGTACTTCGTTAAAAGCAATCACAATTCCCAAAAGTGTAACAGACATTTCAACAGGCAGCTTTATAGGCTGTAATGCACTTTCAGAAATTAATGTAGAAGAAGGCAATACCGCATACTGTTCTAAAGACGGCGTTTTATATTCAGCAGACGGAAAATCTTTACTTTACTGTCCTGACAATTTTGGCGGTGTTTTAGAAATTCTCGATACTGTTACAACAATAGAAAATACGGCAATAGCATTTCATGATAAAATTACAAAAGTAATTCTTCCTCCAAATCTGCTGAAATTATTCTGCGACGAATGCTTTGGAGATTTTGCGTTATGCAATGAAGCTCTGGAAATTATATTTACTAATGATTCCGGCTGGTATGGCACAAACGATTATGATTTTGCAAAAAGTCATAAAGGCGGAATCCGGATTGCCCCCGACAAATTACAGAATGCCATAAAAAGGTTTGATTATCTTTATCACAAAATATAAAAACTGTAAAAAACCGGGCAAATATATAAAGCAAATATATCGACTCAAATTTTTTAGCAATACTTTTAATATACAAATTTGCACTAATCTGATATACTTTGTTCATGGAAGACACTTCTACAGACAAAGATTCAAAAGAAAAATTTTTCTATGAAAATTCAAGAAGCGTTAATATGCTTGTTGAAAAATCTCTGTTTGCCTGTATTGCCGTACCAGTTTCATTCATAATACTTACAATTCCCAATATATGGCAGGTACCGCATAAATATTCCATTTTTCTCATCTGCTACACTTTTTCAATGGCAATGATAATGCATTTTCTGAATAAAAGTGACAGCAAAAAAATCATAAACCTTACAATTTATTTCGGCTTGATTTCTGCAAATCTTTTTGTAGATTTGATGGGCGTTTCCGGAGTAATTACCATTTCAATTACCTATGCATGCATTCCGTTTTTAAGCTGTCTTTACTACAATAAAAGAGTAATGCTTATTACAACGATAATTTCATATCTGTCGCTTCTTGTCGTTTACTGGCTAAGGGCAAATACTTTTACAATCTATTATAAATTCATCATAGAACAGACAAAAATTGAATGGTATATTTCGAATATTCTCGGTGTTACCATTGAATATATATTTCTTACGATCCTAACGCTGTTCACTACAAAAAAAACAGGTAGTACTCTTGCAACCCTTATTCTTTCTTTTCATCAGCGTAACACTGCCTATGCAAAACTTGATGAAAAAAACAAACAGATTCTTAAAATCAATAATGAACTCGAATCAAAAAACATGGCTTTGAAGGATACCCAGTACCGCATAATTCAGTTTGTTTCTCAGGTACTCGGAAGCCACGATTTATTTACAGGAAGGCATGTTCTTCATACACGAAAATATGTAGAAATAATTGCACGGCAGCTGCAGGAAGACGGATATTATACAAATGAACTTACGGACGAAACAATCCAGCTTTACGGAGCAGCAGCTTTCCTTCATGATATCGGTAAAATTCATATTCCAGAAGGCGTATTGAACAAAATCGGACTTTATACAGCCGACGAATTTGAATTCATGAAATGCCATCCTGAAGAAGGAAAAAAGATTCTTGAATACCTTCCTCCTATTGAAGACGGAAAATTCAACGATATTGCAATAAAAATGGCATATTATCATCACGAAAAATGGGACGGGACAGGCTATCCTAATCAACTTTCGGGTTATGACATTCCATTATGTGCAAGAATTATGACAGCTGCCGATGTACTTGATGCGCTTATAAGCCAGAGACTTTATAAAGATGCCATGTCGGTTGAAGAAGCAATGGAACTCTTTAGAAAAGCAAGCGGCACACATTTTGAACCATGCATTGCGCAGGCCGTAATAGAAAACGAAAATCTTATTAAAATAATAGATCAGGATTTTAAGATTTCGGAATCAACTTCCAATAATCAGGAACTGGAATGGTGGCAGCATTATCACAGTGTAATTAAAAACGAAGATTTAAAACCAAGATAAAACCAACGATACAAGGTAAACCAAAAGATAATACAAAAATCATTACAGCTAATTTTTTTTCTGCAAAGCATAATATGCTAAAAATCAGCGGGACAGAAAAAATGCATCTGTTTTCCAGAAACAGGATGATAAAAGCAAAGTTCACAGGAATGCAGCATAAGCCTTTCGCCGGGTTCACAATTTCCATAAAGAGTATCGCCTATAATCGGAAGTCCAAAACCATGCATATCGCTGGAAGCAAGTCTTAACTGATGAGTGCGGCCTGTATGAGGAATAAACGTTATTCTCGTTGCATCCTTTTTTATACCCGTAACAGGATTTGTAAATTTTTCTATACCGCAAAGCTGCCATTCAGTTATTCCATTTTTTCCGTATACTTCATCATAAATCTGATGCGGCCTGTTTTCGACATCGAGCCTGAATTTTAACTGCATAATGCCGTTTTTTTCGTTATTATGCGGAGCAAGAAGTCCTTTAGCCTTATATAAAGAACCGTCCAAAAGTGCCGTATATTTTTTACTGACAATACCTTCCGCAAATTGCAAATTCAGTTTTTTATGAGCTTCCTTTGTTAAGGCAAGCACAAGAAGTCCTGAAGTTTCCATATCAAGACGATGCACGGAAGGCTGCTCTATGCATTCAGGAAAAAGCCTGCGTAAACGGGAACAAACACAATCCTGCTTATCTTCGCCGCGACCTGGAACAGAAAGCAAGCCAGAAGGCTTATTAACAACTACAATCTGACTGTCGCGATACAAAATTTCAAGTCCAAGAATAGAAGGAAGAATATATCCGCAGCGTTCATCGCAAGGCTCATACGAAATGCCATTATGCTTTGTTGCCGTATCTCGTCCGTAATATACTTCATCCAAACTGACAGGCACAAAAACATTTTTAAATGCATACGAAAGAAGTTTTGGTGCACAACAGTCGCCGGTTCCTGTACGTGGAAGTTTGCCTGCATATTCTTTTTTTGCCTGCTGATTTTTTATTATATCCTCAAGAAGAACCGTATTTCCGTCCGCAGTGTTAAATTCATAAAGGCTGAACACATTTCGTAACGATTCGTCGGTAAGTTTTTTTCTGTTTGCCTTTAAGGTTTCTACCTCTTCACAATTTTTTGAAGCATTTATTTTATTTGTAAGAAGATGAATCTGAAGGTCATTTTTTTGAAGTGCATTATTTATTTCTAATGAAGATACGACAGGCGGAACTATGATATGTTCAATGCCATTATGAATAAGTGCATTAGAACCATCAGAAAATTCTGCCTGTATTGATATTCCGCTTACCGCATGAAGGACAATTCTTTTGGAATCGGACGAACGGTTACAGACGAGAGAGCCAATCATAAAACCGTGTCCCTGTCGTTCAAGGCTTTCTGGAGTAAGCTGTTTTATAATAATTTGCCCGCTTTCAAGCATAGAAATAAATTCCATACAATAACGGCGGGCAATTTCCTGAGAAAACGGAGGAAACATCGTAAACTTTCTTATGCTATACAGGCATTTCTGCCGTCTTTAGTGCCAGTTACGCTGTTCTACAGTTCCATCTGCCTTTGCTATAAAAACAATAGGCTTATTTTTTGAGAACAAACCGTTTTCTACAACGCCTACAATTGAATTAATTTTATCTTCCATTTCGGCAACATTAATCGGATTGTCCCAATGGCAGTCAAGAATAACATTTCCGTTATCTGTTATTACCGGGCCAGCTTTTTTTACACCTTCACGAAGAACACAATCTGCACCAAGTTTATTCAATGCATTTACAACAGGAATGCGTGCATCGGCAATAATTTCTACAGGTACACGGAATCCAGTTCCTATTGTATCAACAGCCTTAGAACCGTCAGCAATAACAACAAAGATTTTAGAATTGTATTCAACCATTTTTTCGCGAAGATGAGCTGCACCGCCACCTTTTATACAGAAACAGTCAGGGGTTACTTCGTCTGCACCATCAATTGCAAGGTCAAGTTCTCCACCGATTATTTTATCGTTTAAAGTATAAACTGGAATTCCAAGGTCCTGACAGGCATTCTGTGTCTGAAAACTCGTTACAACAGCCTTAATATCCTTTAAATCACCTTTTGCAATATGTTCTGCAAGGCGTTTTACAGCCGGCATTGCTGTTGAGCCAGTACCAAGTCCAATTTTCATTCCAGAAAAAATCTTTCCTTTTTCGATCAGAACATCAACAGCAGTATTAGCTACGAGTACTTTCTGTTCTGATTGTGTTAATTCCTTTTTGTTTTCCATTATGCTTCATACTCCTTTCCAGTAAATATTCTGAATTCTTCCAATGCCTGATATTCAATCATTTTTCTACCGTTACAGGTTCTGCAACCAGCTTCTGCTGCTCTTTTCATTACAGGCGTTCGCTCTACAGAAAAGATTGAATCAAAAAGCATTTCATTGCCTCTAAAATTATAAAAATAAATCGGGTCGTTTTTCTGTACGTCATCTGTCGAAGTATCTGCGCCAAGTGTCGTCAATTGAAAAATAATCGATGAATATTCATCAAGAATATCGGCATTCGAAGGTTCAAGCGCGGCATATTCAAATCCATATTTTTCTGCAATCAATTTTGCGTGTTCCAGCGTTCGGTTAAAGATGCATGCACGACCGCCCATCTGTTTTATAACATAAGCAACAGTCTTTGCAACACTGCCTGCACCAATAATTGCAACCTTTTTTCGACGAAGTTTATTATCTCCTATAAATTCCTGCAAAGCACGACGGAATCCATAAACATCAGCATTAAAGCCAAACCATTTTCCGTTTCTATAAGTTACCATATTACAAATTCCAGTCTGCACAACTTCAAGCGACTGATCGTAAAGATAATAAATAACCGATTCCTGATTTGGAGGACAAATTGAAAGTCCGCGAATGTTTACCTGTTCTGCAAATTCAAGAATATCAGAAATTGAATTTGAAACAACCGGCAAACAAACAGCATCCATACCTGTACAATGAAATGCCCTGTTATAAAGTTCGCAAGTATAAGATTTTGTTAAAGGATATCCTGTTACTGCAAAAAGCTTTGTAGACGGATTAATATTCTTAAAATGATACATCTGATTTATGGTTATTGGATCTATATGCCCAATATTTGTCGTATTTCCGCAAGTTTCCGGCGGCGATACATAAGTCAGATAGGAATTTATATGTGTACTAAGAATTCTGGAAGGCAATCCCTGAGGTCCCATTGCACAAAGAATGTGATCATAATCCTTAAAATCCTGTGCTTCTTTAAAAAAACGGGTTACATCATCAAGGGTATGAGGCATCATGGCAATTTTAGGAATTTCAAAACCTGTTTTTCTCATTGAATCAGCCTTTTTCTTAAGATTAACAACTGGCGAATTCATATCATGAAAACTGCGTATAATTCTTACCCCAAAAGCCATTGCAGCATCTTCAATACCTGGAATATGATAATCATCTTCAAAATCTACATAAGCAAAATTCTTTTCTTTATTCTGATTTGCAAATGCAAGGGCACGACCAAAAAGACTTGTCCGCGAAAATTCACCGCCATCGAACTTACCGCCGTCAACATCACGTCTTATGGTAAGAATACACGGCAAACGTACAAGAGATGGAAAACATTTTGCATAGAGCTGTTCATCTTCGTTAAGATGGTCAACTCTAAGCTCAACAACATCTATAAGATTGCCATATTTTTTTACATACTGCACATCCTCTGCAAGCGTTTTGCCTGTCAGAGTCATACAAATTAACGGTCTACTCATTCTTCGTTATCACTTTCCTTGATACAACTTTATCAACAACATAAAGTACCAATGTCGTTCCTTCTGGTACAGAATATGGTAAAGTAAGATTTCCACCTGTATGAGAGAAATTCAAAATTGTATATGGATTTCCTTCATGAGGAATTGCATCCAGACGCATAGGAACAGGATATGGATATTCAGAAAGATTTTCCTGGAAAATACCGTAAACATTGTCATCAACCATAGATTTTGGCATTGCAATTTCTGCATGCAAACGTGAATAGTTCGGTACGAATTCCGGATTGGTTTTTCCATTTTCATCCATATATTCTTGAGAAACAATAGTTCCTGGAATTTCACCTTCCTGTACAGGTCGTGCTGTAAATTCAAATACAATCTTGCTTCTTGCGATTGTCTGAAGCACATCATTAATACTCTGGCCGATAATCTTCGGTGTTCTTGTATTATCATAATTTGGACCACGGCTAACAATAAGCTGAACTGTAACCGGCTGAGAAATATCTGTTCCTTCTGGCGGATCCTGTTCAAGAATTGTTCCTGCTTCCGAAGTATCAGGTTTATATTCTGGTTCAGCAAGAACGATAAGAGCTGTTCTTCCTGCAAACTTTGTCTGAATTTCAAGACGAAGTTCATCAAGGTTCATGCCAACATAATTACCAACTTTATCTTCAACAAGACCACGGCTTACAACAAGCGAAACCCTGCTGTATCCGCGCACAATTGCACCTGCTTCTGGCGACTGTTCAAGAATCGTACCTTCATCGCCAAAAGATTCTGAATAACGCATTGTAATTTTTGGATACAATTCCTTAAGCTGCATTTCGATAAGTGCATCTTCAAGTTTCTGTCCCACAACATTAGGAACGAGTACCTGCTCAGGACCTTTTATATTCATAAAGAAAAATGCAGTTGCAGAAAGTACCATAACAAGGAATGCTGCAATACAAGTTCCAATCAGCAAAGGCAAATTTGACTGAAGTTTATTATAACCGTTCTGAAAATTCACTCCAAACTGTCTCTTTTCCCCACTTTCAGACTTAACTTCTGCTTTATCTTGCACTTCTTCTTTTTTCTGAGTATCAGCTTCTATCTTAGGTTCAGCTTCAGTATGATTTTCGTTTTCACTCTGAATTTCTGATTCTATCTGAGAATCGGCTTCAACAGTATTCTGCTCAACCTGCTCATTCTTTTCCAAATCTTTATCATCACTCATATTTGCCCCTTGTTTTAAATCATTGCAAAACAGAACCTACAAAATTTCTGGCTCCGTTCATAAAATCTTTATACAGCATAGCATTTTTTCCCTGTTTTTGTAATTTGGTAACGCTCAAAATGCCATTTCCTGTCTTTATATAAATTCCATCATTTTTTTCAAATTTAACAACTGTTCCTGCAACTGCCGAACTGAAATCAACAGATGCATCTTTAGAAAGATTAATAAAGCGTTCATCATCTTCCTGAATAAATTTTGCAGCAAGTATTCTTAAAGGCTGACCTTCAAACATTGTCCAGCTGCAAGGTTCAGGATAGTAGGCACGAATTTTTGCTTCTATTGAAGATGCACTTTCGTTCCAGTTTATGCGGGCATCTTCTTTGGTAATTATCTTTGTGTAAGAAGGTTCCCCCTGCTGTTTTTGTGCTGAATCCAAAACTGCATTTCCATCGGTTTCAAAACGACTGATTACATCAAGAATAAGCGAAGCACCTTCAACGGCGCTATTATAAAGAAGACTTTCAGTTGTTTCTGTTCCGTCCAGCATTATAATTTTTTGTGCCAGAATATTGCCTTCATCCATACCGGCAGAAAGAGTCTGTATTGTAGCAGCAGTTTTTTCATCTCGATTGATTATTGCAGCAGGAACCGGAGTACATCCCCTGTATTTTGGCAGAAGAGATGGATGCAGATTTATACCGCCAAAATGAAACATACCAAGGAATTTCGGTCCAAAAATATGCCCATAAGCAAAACAAACAAGCAGGTCTGCCTGTAACGGTTCAATCTGTTCCCGCGCAGCACCGTTAAGATGTTCAGGAGTAAAAACAGGAATATTTTTTTCCAATGCATAAGCTGCAACCGGAGTTGGAATAAGCTCTTTATGTCTTCCTTTTGCCGACGGAGGATTTGACAGTACGCCTGCTATCTGAAAATTATATTTATCTTGATTTTCAAACAGGATTTCTAAAGTCCTGCGTGCTGGTTCCGGACTTCCGGCAAAAAGAATTTTCATCAGCGATTCCCCTTTTTAGACTTGAATACTGCAATTAGACAGTTACTTGTTTTTACTTTCCTTTGCGGCAATTTTTGCTGCAATTTTTCTTGCTTTTGCTTCCTTTAATTTTGCCTTTTCTGCAGCACGTTCCGCACGTTTTTTGAACTGAGATTCTGTTTTTGAAGCAAAATCTTTATCGCCACGGTCAATAAAAAGAATACCGTCCAGATGATCATATTCATGCTGAATTATACGGGCAAGAAGACCGTCTGCATCAATAGTAAAAGGACGACCTTTTTCATTCAATGCCTGTACAGTTACCTTTTCAGGGCGTTTTATTGTTTCGTAAACCTGAGGAATACTTAAACAGCCTTCATCATAATCACTCAATTCCTGAGATGTCTTTATAATCTGCGGATTGATAAAAACCCTTTTTACATCGTCATCTGCCATTGCAACAAAAATTCTAAGATTTTTTCCAACCTGAGGACCTGCAAGACCAACACCATCGGCATCAATCATTGTTTCAATCATATCTTCTGCAAGCTGACGTATTTCATCTGTAACTTCAGGAACAGGCTGTGCAACCTGACGAAGGATTTCTTCTCCTAATTTTGTAATCGGTAAAATCATATCAATATCCTGTAATCAATTTATTCATAATTGGCAGACAGCTTTTATCTGCCATTTTTTTTAATTATCAAAACGAAGTCGTGCAGCACGCGCATGTCCCGAAAGACCTTCTGCATCTCCAAGGAAACCGGCAGCAGCAGCACTTCTTAATGTACCAGCCTTACCTTTTTCTGAACGCAATGTTGTTACAGTTTTAAGGAACATTCGTACACTCAAACCGCCTGTAAATTTTGCAGAACCAGAAGTCGGCAAAGTATGATTTATACCAGCGGCATAATCTCCAAGAACTTCAGCAGAATGATGTCCAATAAAAAGTGAACCATAATTATGAACTGCATTTTCTACAAAATTACGTTCAGAACCTTCCTGCATTGCAAGTTCAAGATGTTCCGGAGCTTTTCGGTTTGCAATTTCAACTGCCTGTTCAACATTTTCTACAATGATTATTTTTCCAAAATTATCGATACTCTGTCTTGCAGTTGCTTTTGTTGTAAGAGTTTCAAGCTGAAGTTCGATTTCTTCACTTACTATATTTGCAAAATCTTCGTCCATACAAACAAGAACAGGCTGTGCAACAACATCATGTTCTGCCTGAGCAAGCAAATCGGCTGCAACCCATGCAGGATCAGCTGTTTTATCTGCAATAACAAGAACTTCCGTAGGACCTGCAATCATATCAATACCGACAAGGCCATATACAGACCTTTTTGCAGCGGCAACAAATTTATTTCCAGGACCAACAATAACATCAGCTTTTGGAATAGAATCTGTTCCGTATGCCATAGCAGCAATTGCCTGTGAACCGCCAACTGCATAAAGATGATTTACACCGCATATATAAGCGGCAGCCATTATTCCTTCATCTGCATAAGGTTTTCCACCCGAAAATGCATTGCCGGAAAAGCCTTTTCCTTCACTGTCTGCCTTAATTTTATCATCTGGATGAACTCTTGGAGGTGTACACATAATTACATTCTTAACACCAGCAGCAACAGCAGGTGTAACAGTCATAATTACCGTAGAAACAAGCGGGAATCTTCCAGCAGGAACATAACAACCTGCCGTATCAACAGGAATTGTTTTTTGTCCTGCAAAAAGTCCTGGTGCAATTTCTTCTTCAAAATCAGAAAAAGATTTACGCTGTAATTTTGCAAATTTTAATGCCAATTCATGAGAATAAACAATTGCATCATAAACATCGCGGCGGTTAATCTTTAATTTTTCAGCAGCAGCTGCAAGTTCTTCCTGTGGAACTTCAAAAGAAGCAGGTACAGAAACATCAAATTTGCTTCCATATATTCTTAATGCAGCATCGCCACGTTTCTGAACCTCTTCAAGGACAGAATCTACAACTTTATCAGAATCTTCAAATTTCCGGTTTGCAAAAAATTCCGGTTCAAGTTCACTATATTTCTGTATTTTTATCATAAGATATTCCTTCTTATTTTTCTTTGTGCCGTCTGTCAAGTTCATCACAGACATCTTTCCATGAAACACCTTCTTTATACATAAGCACGCTTATAAAGTATATCAAATCAGCTGTTTCCCAAATAACTTCATCTTTACCGTCTGCTTCGCATAATTCTTCGGCTTCTTCTTCAACCTTTTCGCGAACCCTTTTTGCATCCAGCGTTGCAGTATAAGAACCAGGTTTAGGATTTGCGAATCTGTCGGCAATAATATTATAAAGTCTATTTATTGAAGATTTTTCATCAGGATCTGAACCAAAACAAGTCCAGCTTCCTGTATGACAACTAGGACCAACAGGCATTACAGTTGCAAGAACACAATCCCTGTCACAATCTGCACGAAGTCTTATAACATCAAGGAAATTTCCGCTTGTTTCACCTTTAGTCCAAAGTTCATTGCGGGAACGGCTCCAGAAAGTAAGTTTTCCTGTTTCAAAAGTTTTTTCAAATGCCTGTTTATTAGCAAATCCCTGCATTAAAACTTCACCATTTACACTCTGTGCAATTACAGGAATAAGCGGCATTTTTTCAAAATCAAGGCAGGCAACAAATGCGTCTTTTAAGGAAACTTTACCTGTATAAAGCGCCATACCAAGCTGAACATCACAATGCAATTTTTCAAGTTCAGCAATTTCTGGAACACTTGAAACACCGCCAGCAACAACAACACGACAGTTTACAGCTTCGCGCAGCTGTTTTACATAATCCATGTTTGTGCCCTGCATGCAGCCTTCTTTTTCGACACAGGTAAACAAAAGTTCAGAACAATATTTTTCTGCCTGTTTTGCGCCTTCAACAAGAGAAATATCTACCGTTTCAGTCCAGCCTTTTACAGCAATCTTTCCATTAATAGCGTCAACCGAAATAATGATGCGTTTCTTACCGATTGCCTTTACGAGTTCATCAAGAAATGCCTCGTTCATTATAGACTGACCATTTTCAGGATTTAAATTCCAGGCAGCAGAACCAACGATAACTTTTTCTGCACCAAGGCTTATAAGTTCCTTTGCCCTTTTTACAGTGCGGATTCCACCACCGGTACGGACATTGCCATGATGGAGAAGTTTTTTAAGAAGCGGAGTATTTAAAGTATTTCCTTTTGCATCAACATTTCCCAAAGCCGCATCCAAATCTATAACTGCGACTTCCCCATAATAATCAAACTGATTAATAAGAGCTTCCGCATCATCTCGCTGAAGCACAAGCTCCTTACCATTTTTGAGTTGAACGACATGTCCGTCTTTTAAATCAATAGAAGATATTACCATACTTCTATTTTAGCAGATTTAAGGTGTTTATACAAACTGTTGGAGTATTTTTATCAAATCTTCTTCAGCAACAGGCTTCTGAATATAAGAATTCATTCCGGCAGCATAAGCCTTTTTTATTTCTTCACGGAAATCATTCATAAGCATTGCAATAATCGGAATTCGTATAAAGTATCGTCCGTGGAATCCTCTTATTGTTCTACAAGCACTGCAACCGTCAAGATTAGGCATCTGCATATCCATAAAGATAATGTCATAATAATTTGCCTTGTTATCCCTCATAAGAGAAACTGCCTGCTCTCCATCATAGGCAACTTCAACAAGCATTCCCTGACTTTCAAGAAGATTTTTAGTTATTTCATTATTAAGGATATTATCATCAACAACAAGAGCACGTTTTCCTACAATTTTCTTATTTTTTCTAATTGATTTAGGCTCATCTGCAGGCTCAACTTCCGGCAACATCTGAACACGGAAATCAAAATGACAGGTTACTGTTGTTCCTTCACCCTGACGGCTTTCAACATTAAGAGTTCCACCCATCAAATCAACAAGATACTTTGTAATTGTCATTCCAAGGCCAGAACCTGAAAATTCAACTTCATCAAATGCCGATTCCTTAGAAAAAGGATCAAAAATATGATTCAGATATTCCTTTGACATTCCAACGCCGTTATCCTGTACTATAAAATCGTATCCTGCATACCCCGGCCTTTTTGATTCAACCTGTTGAACTGTAAGAGTAACTTTTCCGCCCTCTTTTGAAAACTGAACTGAATTTCCTATAATAGCAAGAAGAACACGGTCTATTCTGATTGCATCTGCAAAAATATCTTCATTTTTAAGATTAAGAAGATTCAAATCGACACAAACTTTCTTTTCAGCAGCTTGTTTTTCGACAATCATCATAAAACGCTTTGCAAACGTCTTTATATTCATCGGAATTGATTCAACAGAAACACTGCCACACTCAATACGCGTAAGATCAAGAATATCGTTTATTATTTTAAGGACTATTTCGCCTGATTTTTCAATTTGATTAAGATTTTCTTCTATACTCTTTTTATCATCAAGGTTGGATTTTGCTTTAGATACATAACTTAAAATATTTCCGATTGGAAAACGAACGACATGAGCCATATCAAAAAGAAATTCAGCCTTTTCTTTTGCAAAACGCCTGTCTGTTTCATCATATTGACATTCGGAATTTACATTTGAATCAAATGCCATTTCTTCAAAAACAAAAAGTCCAATTACGTCACCATTCAGCCTTTCTTTTGAAAGGAATATTGAAAGTTTATATTTTACGGTTTCAGAAGAAGGAAGTTTTGCAGAATAGATTCTTTCAATCATAAAACGATTTTCTGCAAAACAATTCAAAAGATTTTCAGCAGAGATAGATTCGAGAAGCTGTTCTTTTCCCTCTTTTACAAATCTATCACACCAGAAAGCAATCAAATCAGAATATTTATAAGAATCATGAGAAGAACTTGTATAATCAGAAGGAAGCTGACAACCTCCCATCAAATCAACAACATCGCCTAAAACATAGTTTTTTGTAATATTGCATACAAAATAACCACAGGCAGAATCCGAAATGAGGTCTTGAACCCATGTCTCTAAAAAAGAGTCCTGAGCTGTATTACCGGTAACTCCGTTCATACAAATAACTCCTGAAAATCCACATAAAATTATGTTCTTGCATATAATATCACAATTGACTTTTTTTTCCAATAAAAAAGAGGATTGTCTTATACCGGACAACCCTCTTTTTTTATTTATTAAAAATTTTTAAACCGTTAGAACTATAAAAATATCAGCTGCACAAAAACCGCATTAAGTTCTAAGCCTGAAGCGCTGTAACAGCAACAGTGGCTACGATATCATCTACATTACAGCCACGGCTAAGGTCGTTCAATGGTTTTGCAAAGCCCTGACATACTGGACCAATTGCCATCCAGCCGCCCATTCTCTGGCAGATTTTATAACCGATGTTACCAGCATTGATGTTAGGGAAGATGAATGTATTTGCGTGACCTGCAACCTTGCTTCCTGGAGCCTTAAGTTCACCAACTTCTG
>CAMOWQ010000043.1 GCA_946628495.1 uncultured Treponema sp.
TTTTTTGACTGGCAGCGATTTTTTGTGTATTCATGTTTATAATGCGTTTGCTCTGCTATCTTGACAAAAACACTCAAAAATGTCATTCATTTTACATTATGATAGTTGATTTTGAATATACTTCTCTTCTGGAAGATTTTAGTGCAGACGGGAAACTTCTTCCTGGTTCTATTTTGAAAATCCTTGAAAATTCTGGTAATAAACATTCAGACCTTGCAGTTGATAATATATTAAAAGGAAGCAGCGGCGGTATTGCATGGATTTTAACCGACTGGCTTTTAGAAATTAATACGTGTCCAAAATATGGCGACAAACTTATGGCAAGAACCTGGAGCGAAACTGTAAAACAGCCGCTGGCTTGTATGCGTGATTTTGAATTGTATTGTAACGGAGAAGTTGCTGCAAAAGGACTTACAAAATGGGTTTTAGTAGATTTAAAAACAAACAGGCCAATGCGTGTAAGCCAGGAATTGATTGCAAAATATCAGCCGGAAGAAAAGTTTGTGTTCGGCGATATGAAAATGCCTAAAATCATCACACCTGAGATGGCGCAGTTTACAAATGAAATAAAAATCACACCAAGACGCAGCGACATAGATTTTAACAGTCATGTGCACAATCTTACATATCTTGATTATGCGATGGAAACTCTGCCAGCATCTGTTTATGCCGAAAAAAAGACATCATTTAAAAACATACGCATTTCGTATAAAAGCGGCGTAAAAGCAGGTGAGATGATTACATGCCGTTATGCAAATGTGGACGGAAAACATATTGTCTGTATTTTTGGTGATGATGAAAAAATCCGTACACAAATTGAATTATTGTAATATGGTAAACGCATTAGAAAAAATGTAAATTTTATAAAAAATGCGTAGCAGGGTTCGGATTTTGCGAAGCATTGAAACCGAGAGTACCGATGAACGCCTGATATGCAGGCGGAACGAAGTGGAGAGGTTTCTCGGCGGAGCAAAATTCGGTTCCTGCGAGAGCATTTGTTTAAATACATGTTTTTTTTCTAATGCGTTTTCCTTAATTTTCCAGTAAATATTGCATTATATTGCGTAAATACTATAACCTACATATTACTATGATACCAACTCAACCTGAAAAAATTACTGATAAAAAATATCGTTTTGATTCATTTAAGAATGGAAAATCCTTTGAAGGAAAAAAGAATGGTCGTCTTCCTGCAATGGGATGGAACAGCTGGAATGCTTTTGGAAGCGGAAACACCGAAGCCTTAACAAAAATTATGGCAGATTGTATTGTTTCGCTTGGACTTGATAAACTTGGTTACAGTTATGTTGTCCTTGATGACGGCTGTTATAAATCTGAACGCGAAAATGGAAAACTTGCCAACGAACCTGTAAAATTTTCGGATGGATTTAAAGCCCTTTCTGATTATATTCATGCGCGCGGACTAAAATTCGGTATGTATAATGATATCGGTACAAATCTTTGCGCTGGTGCTGCGGTTGGAACCTGCGGTTTTGAAAAAACTGATGCAAAATCTTATCTTGACTGGGGCGTTGATTTCTTAAAAATTGACAACTGCTATTATCTTTGGGACAACGCAACTTTTTCTAATCCTGAAAATGCACGTTATGTATTTGCTCCGAAAATTAAAGGTATTTCTGTAAAAAAAGCAGAAAATCTGGCTGATGGAAACAATATTTCGGCAGAGAATCACGCTGTCGTTGAAAAAAAATCATTGCATTTTTCTGCTGCTGAAGGAAAAATCATTGGAAAAGGTACATCACTTTGTGAATGTGATGGTGCCGGCAATAAAGACTCAGATTCTTATGTCATCGGCATCGGTACTTTTGACGGCACAAATACTGGAACAACGCCAGTTGGCGATATGAGTGCCGAGCTTGTTTTTGAAGTTGAAGTTCCAGAAGCTGGTGAATATGAACTTACAGTTGAATATGCAACGGACAGAAAAAATGGCTGCGGTGAATGGCTTGAAGTTGCAGCTGGCAGAGATGAAAATGCCGTATATTTTTATGATGATTTTCTTCCATCTACAAAATCGTCGGAAGAATTTTCACAGTATGCAATAAAAATCACATTAAATGCAGGCAAAAATGAAATACGCCTTATGAATCATCGCCGTCAGGAAAATACTCTTTGTTCTTATGCTGCAATGCTTGAAGGTTTGAACGAGGCTTGTAAAAATCATGATGTGCTTCTTTCTCTTTGTGAATGGGGAAAAACTCAGCCGCAGAACTGGGGATATAAAGTTGGAAGTTCCTGGCGTATTTTGAATGATATTACTTTCCGTGTTGGTTCTGACGGAAATCCTGGTTTTGGTGTGTGGACTGATCCTGGTACACCAAGCGTAACATCACAATATAATAAGGCTGTCGTTATGGATGAATTTTCAGGGCTTGAACGAGGCTGGAATGATCCTGACATGCTTATGGTTGGAATGAACGGCCTTACCCCGCAAATGAACGAAACTCATTTTACAATGTGGTGCCTTTTGAATGCGCCTCTCATGCTTGGCCTTGATTTGCGCCGTGTTCAGAAAAATGATGAACTTTACAGAATAATTGCCAACGCAGATTTAATTGCCTTGAATCAGGATAAACTTGGTATTCAGGCAAAACGCATTTTTACTACTTCAGTTTTGAATGGACTTACGGCAGATAAAGCTTATATCACCGATAATGAACGTGTCGATGTGCTTGTTAAGCCTCTTTCGGACGGAAGTTTTGCCCTTTCATTTATTAATTTGAGTGAAAAAGAATCTGACGGTGTAAAAATTGACATTGAGCTTATAAAAAAATCTCTAAAAGAAATTATTGCATTCAGAAATCAGAGAAATGCAGACGGCATTTGTAACTGTCCTGATTTGAGCGGAATTTTTGCAGAATGCCTTAAGGCAGATTACTTTAGCGTAAAAAATCTGTGGACTGGTAAAACAGAAGAATGTAAGAACGGAATCTTTAATTCCGGTGTTCTAAAGGGATGCGGAAACCTTACATTAAAAGTTTCTCCGGTTTTGTAAAATTATATTTGCAAAATTGATTATAAGCAGGGCATGCGGCAGGCATTCTGAAAATGACCATAAAAACTTTTGTAGAAAAACTGGTTGAAACAGGCAGAAGTTGTACAGATGTACGGGGTTGTAAAAATGCATTGCATTCCTCTGGCTCTCCCGAAGAACTTCTTTCTTACGGACATGCCTGTGGCTGGCTCGAAGACTCTGACGAACGGTTTCCAGAAAACAGTCTTGACCGCAGGACTGCCGCTCGTATAATACATCAGTTTTTAAGGATTTGCTGCGGCATTCCAGATTTGCCGGAAATTCCGAATGCCCGTGCCCTTAAAGATTTATATGTCTGTCCTTCCTGCGCAAATCATATAGCTCAGGTGTACGAACGCGGCATAATGAATGCAATGCAAATTACGGATGCAGACTATGGCAGTTCTGAAAATTCAATTCTTATTTTTAATCATCTTGAACAGGTTTCGGAGCAGGATGTAAAATCCATACTCCAAAATGTTAGTGCAGTTTTAAACCGTCTAAAATAAGTTTATACAGATATAGTTTTTAAACAGGTACTTTTTCTTATTATTGAACGGTGATTTTTATTGTGTATGTCCATGAATTCGAAAACTTATCTGTTATTGTTACTAAAATCGGAATTGTGGTATTTGCAGGTGTATCTCCTGTAATACGGAACTTATAACTATAATAACCTGTATTTATATTATAAGTTGCCTTGTCTTTGTTTTCAGAATCTTTCCAGCTTGTTACATAATGCTTAGGAAGAATAGTGTCAAATTTCTGATTGTTGTCTTCGAAAACTATATAATTTGATGTAGAAGAGAGGGTAACATTGACATTCTTATCTTTTACAGTACCCGAATTATAAAGTCTTATATCGAATCTTATAGTTTCGCCCGGATTTATAATATTATTTTCATTATTTTTAGGATAATTTTCATTACTAACTCCTGTTTTTCCGTCAGAGAATTTAAAATCATTTACAGAAATATTAACATTAACCTTATTTACAGGTATAGAAAAGTAATCTGTCCATGAATTGCCCTTCTCATCTGTAATTTTGAATGTAAAAGGAAGTGTTTCGCCGTCTGGACAATCTTTTGAAATATGAATCTTAAACGGTTCTTTTTCATTCTTAAAGAAAGTAATGTCTGAACCTTCAATTGTCTCCGAATCTAAAAGTGTTCCCGAAGCCGTAAGAGTATTCCATGAATGTTGCAAGATATTTCCAATGTTGTAGGTTGTGTTTAGTATTGAAACATACGGACTTGTTGTAGAAAGAGTCGCAGTGGCATTTACCGCATTGCTGCTTCCTGTATTAGCAAAGGCTATGTCAAGGAATAATGTTTCATCGGGATTTGCAAGAGAGTCTTTTGTTTCTTCTGAAATTTCCTTAAACATATAGCATTTTTTATTGCTGTCGTAAAAAAGTTTTATATTTACATTTGTCTTTTTTACAATAAATGATTTTTCTTCAGTCCAAGAGGTGTTTGTATCGTAAAAAGAAAGTTCAAACGGAAGTGTTTCGCCGTCTGGACAGTTTTCCGCAACAGAAAACTTAAATGCAGTTGTTGTATATGCCCCAGAAAACAGTTTTTCTTCGCCTGTTGTTGAAACAGTAAGTCCTTTTTCAATCGAATTCCATGAAACTGCATTCTGCAAAATGTTTACATAGTTGCTTTTAGAAGAAATTGATATTTTAAAGTTCTTTATTTCTGCTTCGGAAATATTTTTTAGCAGAATATCCATGTAAAGAGTTTCTCCAGGAGACGCTTCATTGTCACCGTTCCCTTTTGGTGTATCTGCTTCCTTAATGCCTATATCTTTTATTTCAACAGGTATTCCCAAAGTTTTTACGAAACTGTTATTAAGTATATAATAACCAAAACATTGCGGATCTAATACTGATTCCAGTTTATTATAATCTTTTTCCTTTCTTACAGCAGTTTCCAGCTTATCATTATTACTTCTTTTTGAGTTTTGAAGATCATCGGGATAAAGTCCTGAGGAACTGTATTGTCTTAGGAACCTGAATCCATGGGAAACACAATTTTGATTTGAAATATTTGTAAATCCAAGGTAATAATCGTTTTCACTCCAAGGTAAAGATATTGTGATACCTTCTCTTGTACTTACTTTGTTGCTTTTAGAAAGAGAAAAAAGTTTTGAATGACCGTCTTCCGGGAAAATAAAAAATCCTTTTAATTTAAGTTCACTTTTTTCATAGCTTACGCGTGCTCCGACGTCAAGATAAGTTATTCCCTTGTAAAATCTAATGCTTACAGAATCATTCCATGTTTTTTGTGTTTTTGAATCTGTAATTTTAATTTTTAAAGGAACATCAGTATATTGGTCGTTGATTGTTCCGTATTTTATCTTAATAGCGGCAGATTTTGATTTTCCGGCTTCTATGTTCTGCAGCGAACCTGTGCTGTTTTGTAAAATGTACAGATTTGAATCATCACTCGAAAGTTCATAAGTAATAGAATCGCAGGTTGTATCTCCTGCATTATTGAAGTTTAGTTTTAGTTCATATTCTTTGTAAGAATTTCCATACCATTCTTCGTTAGAGTCGCCTGTAATTGAATATGTTGTTTTAAAACCGCTTGAGTTTTTTTCTATGATTGGAATTGTACCTAAAAATTCTCCATAATAATTAGGAGTTACGTTAAAGGATGTAATTATATTTTTTTTGCTTAGCGGAGAATCAGAGTCAAGGGAAGTGTTGTCTATCCAGATAGTAATTTTCTGCGTGTCATCGGCAACGGCATTCGTAAAGTTTACCATGCCGTTTGAATCAGCCGTAACGGTTTCCTTGTCCGCTGAATTATTAATATTTTCTCTTTGTATTTTTAAATATTGTAAAGGTATAGCATCTGCAGATCCCGTTCCTTCATAACCTTGCAGGCAAAAAGAAAATTTTCTGGGTTTTCCGCCTTTTTTTACATAATATACTTTGTCTTTTTTAAGGATGTAATCATTTTCAAGAGTGTAACCATATATTCCTTTTTGAATTATCTTTCCTGAAGCCTTTACTTCGTATCCGTTTATGGAAATCTCTTTTTCTTCATCGTCAAGGCTGATCCAGGTTCCCCAGTATGATGATGGAATGCTAGATCCTTTTACAGCTATTGGAAAAGAAATTTGTCCCTGTAAAATTGTGCCTTCTATTGAGGAAGTGGAAGTCGTAATTTTGTAGTTGATATAAAGTTCTGTTGTTTTTGTTATGGATGCCGAAACTTTGCCGTAGAGTGTAAGACGAACTGATTTTCCAATTCTTAATTGTTCAATTGTTTGTTTATAGTTTGAATTAAAATTTTCTGTGTTTTCATCTCTTAAATAATTTATTCCGTCTTCAGAACCTGTAATTTCTATGTTTACATTGTCAAGGTCAAAATTGTTTGTATTCTCGAATTTTAGGATTATAGAAAATTCTTCTCCTGGGTTTATTTCATTATTGTCATCGCTTCCTAGTATTTTTCGTTCTGTAAGAGAAAGCAGTTCTTTTTTCCATATTGCATAGAAATTCAAATCTTTCTTTTCTGAACATGTATAATATTTTAAAAAGCATTCTGTTCCTGCTTTATCTGGTGACCATCCTGCAAAAATAAAACCTTCCTTTGTAAGGTTTAATTCCGGTAACGGAACGTAAAAAGTATTAGTAATCTCCGAACTGCGAAGAGTGTCTTCGCGTATTGGTTCTGTACTGTTTATATCTGCGAAAAATCGTACTTTGCCAGCAGAGTCTTCAGTATTTACAGAAGTGTCACATGCCTGAAAAATTAATAATAGCGATGCAATCAGTATTGTAAATTTAATAGATACCTTTTTTTTCATGGCATGGACTCCTTTCTGTAATTAAATTGTAATTTACTTTTCTGTACTTTTTATTCTACTGTAAATACGGTCTGTTTTGTTCTTAATAAAGTACTTCCATCATATATTTTTATAATGATTGGAATTGTTGTTCCAATGGCTGTATCTGCCTTTATCGTAAAACTTCCAATGTTGTTAGAAGAGTCTGCTATAAGTTCTCCCTGAACAATTTGCGTGCTTGTTTCAGAGTTTCCTGCGGCGCAGTAGTATCCTCTTTTAATTGTTCCTAACGTATAATCTGTCTTATTCAGCGTTATGTCTGTACTTGTTGAAGATATTACAGTTTTTACATTATCAAGTCTGCTTACGCCTGTGTTTTTTAACGAAGCATTCAGGAATATTCTTTCGCCTGCATTAATTTTTCCGTTACTGTTATTCATTGTGCCGTTATAAATTTCATCGCTGAATGCCATTAAATCTATATCAATGTCTTTTTTTGGTTCTACAACAGTAAGTTTAATGGTGTCAGTCCAGGTGTTGCTATATTTATCTGTTATTTTTACCTGGATTGGAATTTCTGTGTTATAAGGTGTGTTTTCTGCAACAGTGAATATATAACCAAAGTTTGAATACAGACTAAAATATGCATTACTTTCTTTTTGGGAACTTGTATATTTTGTAACGTAATATTTTGAAGAGATTGTATTGAATGATTCAATATTGTCATTGAAAGTAATGTATGGAGAAGTTGAGCTCAGAAGAACCTTTACTGTAAGAGCTTTTGCAGTTCCGCTGTTGAACAGTCTTATATCCATTCTGATTTTTTCATTTGGGTTAATAGAACCTTCATCGTTATTGTTTGAATAGTCGGTTCCTTTTTCATCACTAAAGGCAAAAGCTGCAACTGAAAGTTTTACATCAGGTGCTTTTACTGTAACCGATAAGGAATCAGTCCAGGTGTTGTTTTTTGAATCGGTAAATGTAAATTTAAACGGTATTTCTGTATTATAAGGACAGTCGTCAGAAATAGAGAATTTAAATGCGCTTGAGGTGTCTCGCATCAGATAATAAGTTTTGTCTGTTAAATTTCCGGAAGATGTAAGACTGTACCACTTTTCAGGTACAATAGTACCGCGGTCGCAGCTTGATTTTATGAGTGAGATATACGGACTTTCTGTAGAAAGCGTTACTTTTGTATTGAATGTTTTACTTTGTCCTATGTTTGAAAAATAAGCGTCAAGGAATACTGTTTCGCCTGGATTTGGAAGATTGTCTCCGTTTCCGTTATCTTCCTTTACAGTAAAGTTTGTTTTTTCCGGGGTTGCAGAAGGATTCATTAATTTAATTTTTGCAAGAGTTTTATATACGGTAACGGATATTTCGTTGGTCCATTTATTAGTGCCGTCTGAAAGCGTAATGGTAAATGGAATTACTTCTTTGTCAGGGCAGGTTTCAGAAACTGTGAATTTAAATGCATTAGAGTACCCGCTTGATGAAGATGAAAATAAAGTGCCGTCGGACGAGGTTGTTGAAACTATACTGTTCTTTTTTATTGAATTCCATTTATGAGAGTTGTTTGTAATGCTGACATTTGAATTTTTAGTGGAAAGTGTTGCCGTTATGTTATTCATGTCTGCATTTGTAAGATTCTGTACTTTAATGTCCATGTAAAGAGATTCACCAGGTGTTGCCTGATTATCTCCGTTTCCTGTTGATGAATCAACTTCTTCTAGTCCATAAACCCCAGTGGAAAGCGGAGCTGCTAGTGTCGTAACAAAACTGTTGTTTGTTATATAAAAATCTATATCACCGTTCTGAAGGTATGCTTTTGCAGGGGTTGCAGTATGATATGTTGTTGTGTCATAAAACTTTGTTGCACTTTCAGGAAGATTGTTCGGTTCGCCGGCATCTTTTTCTTGAGAAGTCCAGTCTCCGCTTAAACTTACAGGTGAAATATTGTTAATGCTGAATGAATATGCTATTTCGCTGCTTTTTGAAGCGCCTGCGAATGCTAAGATATAATCGTTTTTACTCCACGGCAATGATATGTTGTTAACAGTCTGATCTCCTGTAACGCTAAAATGTTTTGTCAGTCCGTTAGAATGGAGCATAAAACCGTTTAATTTTTCTGTGCCGCTCTGTGTTATTTTTCGTGCTGCTACTAAAAGAGAGGTTGTGCCTTTGTAGAACCTCAGATTTATAGTATCATTCCATTCGTTTCCGTTCGTTTTGCTTGAATCTTTTATATTTATTTTGAGCGGAACGTCAATATATTCTTCTTCAAGCTTTCCGTATTTTAGTTTAAGGTTTACTGTTTTTGCCTCTCCCGGATTAACATAATAAAAAGCTCCTGTTGTGTTCCCGGTAATGCTTAAATTTGAATCGCTGCTTATAATCTTGTAATCGGTATTAAAGCTGCTTGTTGTATTGCCGATGTTATTTATATTGAGTGTAAGACTGTATTCTTCGTAAAAATTTCCGTAGCAGAAGCCGTCATTGTCATTTGTAATTGCGTAAGTTGTCTTAAATCCAAAAGAACCTTTTTCTACAACTGGCACTGTTCCTATGAATTCACCGTTGTAGCGTGGAGTTACATCTACAGAAGAAACAAGCTTGTTGTCTGAAGGTAAATCAGCACTGATTGTTATTTTTTGTGTATCGCCCGCAACTGCATTTTTAAAAGCTGCTTTTCCAGTTGAATCAGGTGTAACGGCTTCTGTATCAAATGGATTTGAAGTATTAGTTCTTATTACCTGCAGATTAGAAGCATTCTTTAGTGCATCGCTTTTAAGGCCTGAAAGAGTTAATGAGAAATCCCTGTTTTTTCCGCCTTTCTTAAAATATGCTATGCTGCCGTTTTTTATGATATATTCATTTTCTGTTGTCCAGCCGCTTATTCCTGTTTGAATTTTTTGATTTGTGCTGGTATTTGTAATGCCGCTATCATTTATATATATTGTGTCGCCGGTATCCATACGAATCCAGGTTCCCCAATATGCTGATGGAATATCCGGTACTTTTACTATGATTGGAAGATTTATGTATCCTGAAAAATCTACAGTTTCGCCTTTTTCTGTCTTGAAGGTCAGTTTATAATCGATTTTACATTCAGTAGTGGCTGTTATATTGCTGCTTGCCGTGCAGTCAAGAACTATGTTGAAGTATTTTCCAGCAGAAATATTTCCAATATCTGTGTTTCTGCCTTTTATTATTTCTAATTTTGATGATGTTTCGCAATAAACCTGTGCAGTTCCGTTGATAAGGTTAAGCTCTCCTGTGTTACAGAATCTTAAGGAAACACTGAAAGTTTCACCTGGATTTATTTCATTATTAAAATTGCTTTTTGTTGAATCTTCTGTTTCGGTATGACTTGTAAGTGCAATGTATCCGTTTTTCTTCCATTTTGCATAGAATTCAACGGTTTTTGTAACAGTGTTTGTCCAGGTATAGTTTGTTCCCGGTTCAAAGCAGTTTGTGTTGTTAAGAGAAGGAATCCAGCCGACAAAAGTATAACCTTCTTTTTTAAAAGTGCATTCTGGAAGTATCAGCGAAAATGAAGATGCTTCACCTGTTTTTGAAAGCGTTGTGCCTTCCATTGTTCCGGTTCCGCCGTTAGCTCTAAAAACAACATCTACTGTATAAACAGTTTCTGGGGTGTTGGAATTGTCGCATGCCCCAAAAGTAAATAATGCTGCAAGCATAAAAATCGTGTTCATTATTGAATGTAATTTTTTCATATAAAATAACTCCTTCAAGGATTATTGATTTACAAATTGAAAGTTTTCTATTTTATTATATATATCGGGAAGAAGTAACATTGTAATATAGCATAGTAAAATTAGAATAATTCTGGAGAAATAAAACCGATTCCGATATAAAAATTATTCTGGAATGCAGAAGCTCCGTTTAGATTGTGTATGTAGATTAATGTATCTTTTATTGTAAGATTGAACCATGTCAAAAGCGGCTGTTCAAAGCCTGCCGAAATATAAGGACAGCCTGAATATTGAGGATCAAGCGTTCTGAAATTTCCAGTGTGTTCTATATTTTGATAGACAAGCTGCGTATATTGAATAATCTTTACACCTGCCGAAATAAACAGATTTTTTGGATATCTTCCAGACATGATGTATTTATTAAAACCGAGTCCAAAACCAAGTCCTAAAAGTTCTGCTTCGTTAGAGTCCCATTTAAGGCCTACAAAAGACGGCATTTGCGCAAGAAGATTATCTGTTATTGGAATGGAAGAAAACTGCATTTCTGTAAAGAAAGTCGGCAGTATGCCCCAACAAAAAGTTGCATCATAAAAAAGAGGATATGTTATTTCTCCGTCTGATTCATAGTGCGCTTGAGCAGGAGTAGGCGAACCAAGATATAGCCTGATTCCCGTCATGAGACCGTGTCCTTTTGACTGGTCGAAATATGAATATCTTATCTGTTTTTTTGTAATGACAGGAATTTCTTCTGTTTTTGTTTTGTCATTTTTTTTGCTGCTGTTGCTTTCGCCGTTTTCTGTATTTTCGTCTGTTGAATTATTCTGTTCATCAGATTCTTCGGAATCTTGATTGTCTTGTTTTTTGTTTTTGAGTTCAGCAAGTCTTTTTTCTTTAAGTTGTTCTTCTCTAAGTTGTTCTTCTCTTTTTGCTTCCATTATTTCTGTGTTTGTCTCGATTGCCGTAATAATAAGGTCTGTAAAAATGTCTGCCATAGCATCCGAAAAATCAGAAGCCTGGCATATTGTTGTAAAAGAAATCAGTACGAGAAGAGAAACTGTCCTTTTAAATAGACTGAAGTTTGTTAATCGCATGTAAAAATCCAATTATTTATAATATAAAACCGATGAGTATTGATGTCAACAATATGGATTTTATTAATGTTTTGTTAGAAAAATGACGATTTTATTAAAAAAATGTTATATTTTTGCTTGATAAGTCAATGTTTTTAATGGCAAAATAAAGATTATGTTGTAAAATATAACAAACCGTAATATACAATACGCCCCTTGTCGGGCATGCACAGGAGTTTTTATGGCTGAATTTAAGGAAAGTAATCAGGTAAAAGGAGAATACCCTGCAATCGTTTATTTTACTCTTATGATGATATATGTTTCTCCATTCTTATTCTATGATGTTATGGGTATAATGGTAGGACTTATTCGTCCTAATGAAATTTTAAGAGTAAACATTCATCCTGCAAATATTTCTCTGTTCTTAATTACAGTATGTGCAGGTATTTTTAGCTGCCGCCTTCAGACAAAGTATACAAGACTTTATGCTAGAAAAGAAGTTACTTGTGAAGAAGTTAATAGAAAACTTCAGATTTTAACAAAGGTAAATGTTGCAGTTCCTATTCTTATGGGACTTTTGCGTGGCGTTTATATCAGTGTGCTTATGAAGGCAGGTGCTGTTTCTTACGAGAATGTAAAGGGCGGTCATTATGTTCTTGCAATCATGTTCTTTTCTCTGTCTGTCGTATTTGAATTTGCATTGTTTTTCTATGTTATAAATATCCGTCTTTTGGAAGCTGCAATTTCAGATATTCCGTTTGATGAAAACCAGATAACAATGAGTGTTTCGGAAAGAAATATTCTTACTCTTATGTTTGCGCTTTTTGGCGTTCTCCTTCTTTTTGCAACAATTCTTCTTATTCCTACGAATTTAAGCGGTGGAATTGCCATGCTTTACAAGCGTACCATACCGCTTTCTATTTTTGCACTTGTATATTTTGGAATTATTGAATTCCTGCTTGTTGGTGATATTAATCATTGTATTGCTGAAATTGCTAAAATTGCCAATTCTCTTGCACTTAAAGATTATTCAATTCAAGATGGACTTCCAACTCATCGAAGCGAACTTGGTGTAATTATTCAGCACATGAATGCAATGAAAGATAATACTGCCGAAATCCTTTCTTCAATTGTAAAATCTTCAAAAGAGACTGTTCATAAGTCAGAAGATATGTCGGCTAATATGGACATGACAAAAGCCAATGTAGAAAGTATTACATCTTCTATTGAAAATATTAAAAAGAAGATAGAAGAGCAGACTGACGGTGTAGCAAATTCAAGCTCTGCAGCAGAAAGCATTATGTCTAATATCCGTAATTTGAATTCTTCTATAGAGACTCAGGCAAGCGGTGTTACACAGTCTTCGGCTGCAGTTGATGAAATGGTTGCCAATATTTCCAGCGTTACGCAAATTCTTGAAAAAAATACGGTTTCTGTTGCCTCTCTTTCTGAAGCTGCTGAAAGCGGACAGCGTCTGGTACAGGCTGCAGTAGAAACCGCAGATGCAGTACTTCAGCAGTCAGAAGGTATTTTGCAGGCTTCTTCTGTAATTCAGAATATTTCAAGTCAGACAAACCTTCTTGCTATGAATGCGGCAATTGAGTCTGCGCATGCGGGCGAAGCCGGAAAAGGTTTTGCGGTTGTTGCAGAAGAAATCAGAAAGCTTGCGGAACAGTCTGGGGCACAGAGTAAGTCCATCGGAGAAAACCTTAAGAATCTTTCAGAAGCAATTTCTCATATTGTTTCAGATATTCGTCAGGTTCAGACTGCTTTTGATAATATTTATGAATTTTCAAAGCAGGTTCGCCAGCAGGAAACTGTTATTTCAAATGCAATGGAAGAGCAGAATACAGGAAATAAACAGGTTCTTGAAGCAATGCATTCTATTAGCGAAACGACCGTATCGGTAAAGAACGGTGCTACAGAAATGCTTACAAGCGGATGGTCTGTTGTAAAATCGATGAAGTCTCTTAAAGAAATTACTGCTGCAATCAACGAAAATATGGGTCAGATTCAGAATTATTCTTCTCAAATTTCAGATGCAGTTATTATAACAACATCTTCTACAAACAGTACAAAACAAAGTCTTGCAAATTTAATGAAAGAAATTTCTACTTTCAAGCTGGAATAGAAAATCATTCTGCAAAACTTTTTTGTAAACATTTATGCTTACGGGGCAGAACGTCGTTTTTATTAATGATTTAATTTGCGGTTATCTGCTCCGAATGGTACAAATTACCTCTTTAATGTGTTATAATATTATTGAGGTAAAATAATGGCTGACTATCACGAATTTCCTGCTGCGCCGGAAGGAACACCGGTTGCGAACTTTGTTCATCTTCATGTACATTCCGATTATTCTCTTTTGGACTCTTGTGCCACGCTGGATAAACTTGTAGCAAAGGCTAAAATGCTTAATATGCCTGCTCTTGCACTTACCGACCATGGAAATATGTTTGGAGCATTGAATTTTGAGCATCTTTGTCATGTAAACGGTATAAATCCTATTGTCGGAGAAGAATTTTATGTTGCATACGGCAGTCATTACGAAAAAAATGATGTTCCGTTCAGTCATAAGGGGGAAGACGGCGACAGAAAAGCTCATTATTTTCATCTTATTCTTTTGTGCGAAAATCAGAAGGGATACGAAAATATGTGCTGGCTTAGCAGCCGTTCCTTTTGTGATGAAAATGCACTTTATTATGGTAAACCCCGCATTGACTGGGAATTGCTGGAACAGTATCACGAAGGCTTAATTTGCTGTTCAGCATGTATTCAGGGGGAACTTCCGCAGATGCTTCTTGCCGGTATGGATGAGGAAGCTAAAGAACTTGCCTTAAAGTATAAAAATCTTTTTGGACCGGATCATTATTATATTGAACTTCAGGATCATGGAATTCCGGAACAGAAAATTGTTGCCGAAAAATTGATAGCCCTTGCTCATGAACTTGATATTCCTCTTGTTGTAACCAACGATATTCATTATGTAGAAAAAGAAGATGCTCTTGCTCAGGATGCATTGCGCTGTATTGGATTTAAGAATCTTCTGCACGAAAAGCATGGTAAAATGGGCGGCGATGAAGATCTTGATAACTGGTATTTTAAAACTGAACAGGAAATGAGGGAACTTTTCCCACAGTGTCCTGAAGCTTACGATAACACAATCAAGATTGCAAATATGTGTAATCTTACTATTAAGCAGTATTCAACGCCTGAATTAAAGGAATGTTTGCCACGCTTTGAACTTCCAAAAGAATTCCAGACTCATGGCGACGACTATCAGGCAGATCAGAACGACTATGTAAAATATCTTGTAGAAGAAGGATTAAAAAAACGCTACAAGGAAATTACTCCAGAAATCCGCGAACGTGCTGACTACGAAATGAACACAATTTTTAGCATGGGGTTCTCGGGCTACTTTTTGATTGTATGGGAATTTATTAACTGGTCTAAATCTTTGTACGATCCGGTTCACAAATGCCCGAAGCATTATATTCCGATTGGGCCGGGACGTGGTTCGGGAGCAGGTTCTCTTGTTGCCTATGCCATGACCATTACAGATATTGACCCGTTCCGCTACGGATTGATTTTTGAACGATTCTTAAACCCAGAACGTGTATCCATGCCGGATTTTGACGTTGATATGGACTTCGATTATCGCCAGGAAATCATCCAGCATACCCGCGATTTGTATGGAGATGCAAACGTTGGACATATTGTAACTTTCGGTACGCTTAAGCCAAAAAACTGTATTGCCGATGTCGGTCGAATTCTTGGCATTCCGCTTTCCGAAGTTAATATGCTAAAAAAATGCATTCCTGATAATCCTAAGGCAAAGCTTAAAGATGCATTTAGCGAACCTACAGAAAAAATGCCTGACGGTGGACAGCTTATTCCGTATAAAGATGATCCTCGCTATCAGGAACTTTTTGATCTTGCATTCCGCCTTGAAGGTGTAAAACGTAATACAGGTCTTCATGCATCGGGAATGGTTATTGGCCTTACGCCACTTCCAGATTGGGCGCCTGTATTTAAAGATCCAAAAACCGGCGAAGTTGGTGTTCAGTATACAATGGATATTATTGAACCGTGCGGTCTTGTAAAATTCGACTATCTTGGATTAAAGACGCTTTCTCTTATCCGTTATGCAGAAGATATTATTAACAAACATAAAAAGCCGGAAGAGCCTACGTTTGTTACTTCTGATGTAAGCGAAACTGACCCTGAAACTTTTGATTTGTTCTGCCGTGGAGACTCTGTTGCAGTTTTCCAGTTTGAAAGTCCTGGTATGCAGAAAATTCTTCGTGAATGTAAACCTCGCTGTATCGAAGAGCTGGTAGCCTTGAACGCACTTTTCCGTCCGGGGCCGCTTGCCTATATTCCAAAATATATTGAAGGAAAATGGAATCCGGAAAAAATTGAATACCCTGACCCTTCATTGGAAGGCCTGTTAAAAGAAACTTACGGTATTATGGTTTATCAGGAACAGGTAATGAAGGTTGCCCAGATTATTGCGGGATTCAGTCTTGGTGGTGCTGATATGCTTCGTCGTGCCATGGGTAAGAAAAAACTCGACGTTCTTATGAAAAAGAAAGAAGAGTTTATTGCGGGTGCCGTTAAAAATGGACATACAAAAGAACATGCCGATAAGATTTTTGAAATAATGGTTCCGTTTGCGGGATACGGTTTTAATAAATCTCATGCGGCTGCATATTCAGTTCTGGCATATAGAACTGGCTGGCTTAAGGCACATTATCCTGCTGAATTTATGGCAGCGAACCTTACAAACGAAATTACCTCTACTGATGGTCTTCCAGAATATATAGAAGAAGCCCGTTCTATGGGTATTGCCGTTGATGCTCCTGATGTAAACCGTTCTGATATTAACTTTGACGTTGTAGACGGAAGAATTGTTTTTGGCCTTCGCGGTATAAAAGGCATGGGCGAAGCGGCCGCAAGTGTTATTGTAAAAGAACGTGAAGATAACGGTCCGTATAAATCATTTATGGATTTCTTAAAAAGAGTTTCTGCGATTGTCGAAAAGGATGAATCAGGACGTGAAAAAACATTTGTTAATAAAAAGGCTGTCGAAGTTCTTATAAAGACGGGTGGTTTTGATAATGTAGGAAAAGATAGCGGCCAGAATTTGAACAGACCGACTCTGCTTGCAAATATGGACAATGCAATGAAGTACGCATCTGATTTGCTGTCAGATAAATTAAAGGGTCAGGGCGATTTGTTCGGCGACATAGAAGACGAAGAAAATTCTACATATGTTGAATTTGAATATAACATGCTTCCAGATCTTCCTCTTATGGAAAAACTGAATATGGAAAAAGAATGTATCGGTTGTTTTGTAAGCGGTCATCCATTGGACGGTTATAGAAAAGCAATTCAACGGGCAGTAACCTTAAAATCTTCTACATTGCAGAGGGCAGCTGCCGAAGCTAAGGCCGACAGAGATGCTCTTATTGCTTCTGGTGCCAGATCTTATCAGCTTAGAAATTCGGGAAAATCTTATGTAGTTCTTGGTATGCTCAATTCTCTGCATAAAATTATAAATAAGCGGGGAGAAGAAATGGCATTCTGTAAACTTGCAGATATGGACGGTATTATAGACTGTACATTCTTCCCTAAACCGTGGGAACTATTAAAATCAAAGCTTGAAGATTCGGGCATATATGCGTTCAGGGGAAAAATTGACGTAAGCCGCGATGAACCGTCATTTATAGTAGATGATATTGAAAATGCCGATGAACTTGAACAGCATTCTGTTGCATCTGTGCATATTCAGCTTTCGCCAGAATGTACAGAACAATCTTTAAATGATTTAAAGAATTTTTTATTTGGTAAAAACGGTAATTGTTCAGTATATTTTCATATATCAGTAGGAAAAAATCCTTTTGTAATAAGGGCAAACGAACAGGTTGCTGTAAGTGCCTCTGATGAAGATTTAAAAGAATTAAGAGACATTGCTTTTGTTCAGGATGTCTGGACTGAGTAGTTTCGAGGGGTTTTATGATTCAGGTTATACTTTCAGTTTTATCGGCTGCAATTACAATTTATACGCTTATGTGTTTTGTTTACGTCATGCTTAGCTGGTTTCCGGGTGCACGTTTTACAAAATTCGGGCGTTTTATTGAAAGTGTATGCTCTCCATATATGAATCTTTTTTCACGATTCGGCTGGCTTAGATTTGGTAATATGGATTTTTCGCCAATTCTTTCTATTGGTTTTCTTTCCGTTGTTTCTTCAATTTTAAGTCGTATAAGTGCAACAGGAACTTTGTATTTTGGTTCAATTCTTGAAAGTATTATTTATATGTTGTGGAATGTCTGTTCTTCCATACTTTCTATTTTATTTTTTGTAGTGCTTGTCCGCTGGATTGTCCTTCTTGTAAAAAATGGACAGACTTCTATTAATTCAATCTGGTATCAGGTAGACAGAATGATTGAAGGAATTACTTTTAAGATTTCATCGACATTTTTTAAGAGTCGTGTATCGTATCAGAAAGCACTGCTTGTAACCTGGATTACGCTTCTGATTTTCCTTGGGGTCGGAAGATTTTTAGTAGGCATTCTGTGTGCCTTGTGCATGAAAATTCCTTTCTGATATTCTGATTTTTTATGAAAGTTTCGGAAATAAAAACGCCTGTTTCTTCTGTTACGGGTGTTGGCCCTCAACTTACAAAAACTCTTGCACGACTTAATATTTTTACGGCTGGTGATTTACTTTCGTATTATCCGCGTGATTATGAAGACCGTTCCGTAAAAATTCCGCTGCGTGATTTTGATAAGCATAAAAAAGTTCATACCGTTGCGCAGGTTCTTTCTCAGGAATGGTTTGGCTATGGGAAAATGAAGACCTTAAAAGTTATTATTTCCGATGGTACTGCAAATGCAGAATTAATCTGTTTTAACCGTTCGTTTCTCGAAAAAACGCTTGAACCTGGTGCAATCGTAACCGTTACGGGGCAGTTTTTTATAAAGTATAACAGGCTTCAGAGTTCTGCATTTGAAGTAACAAAGATGGATGTTCAGCCTGCAGGAGAAAATGCGGATTATGATAATTTAAAAAATCTTGCAAATCTTATGCCGTTAAACAGCGGTGTTGTTCCTGTTTACCGTCTTACCGAAGGCCTTACTCAAAAAACTCTTATAAAAGTAATTTCAAATGCAATTGCACAATATGCGCACGGTATAGAAAATGATATTCCTGATTATCTTGTAAAAAAACACAATCTTATGCCAAAAAGTCAGGCTCTCTCCGCGATTCATCATCCGTCTGACATTAATCAGGCATTGCTTGCGCGCAAAACATTGATTTTCGAAGAATTGTTCTTTTTTCAGTATGCCATTGCAAAAAGAGCTTTAAGGCATCGCGGAGTTTTGCCGTCTCTGGAATTTTCGCCGGAAGCCCTGTCTGGTAAATCTGATTCTGCATCTTCATCCGAAGGTTCTCCACAAAATGAATCTCAAACTGCTGTTGTAAAAAATCTTCAGAATATGGAAGTTTCTGATTTTGATTTTGAACAGACACTTTCTCCTTTACAGAAAAAACTGCTTGAAAAAATCCCGTTCAGTCTTACGGCCGACCAGAAAAAAGTAATCATGCAGATGGATGAAGAAATTGACCTCGGCTATACGGAACGCAACAAAATATTGAATTTGAGTTTTTCGAATGTGGCACAGGCACTCAGGCTTCCGCCGCCTTTTACGATGGCACGGCTTTTGCAGGGTGACGTTGGCTCTGGAAAAACATTGACGGCAATTTTTGTATGCCTTCGTGTTATCAACTGGAAAGGGCAGTGTGCAATTATGGCACCGACGGAAATTCTTGCAAGGCAGCATGCCGAAACGGTTTCCAGAATGCTCGACTGCATTGGTGTAAGGACGGCATTTCTTACCGGAAAGGTAAAATCGTCAGGACGGACGCAGCTTTTAAAAGCACTTAAGGAAGGACAGATTGATATTGTTATTGGAACACATGCCCTGTTTTCTTCAGATGTAGCCTATAATGATTTGCAGCTTGCCGTTATTGATGAACAGCATCGGTTTGGAGTGTTGCAGCGTCAGGCAATTATTGCAAAGGGACGTGTTTCCGAAAAAAACGGCATCACTTTTGATCCGCATCTTCTTATGATGAGCGCAACACCAATTCCGCAGACTCTTGCGCATACAGTTTTTGGTGACCTTGATGTTTCGGTTATAAAATCAATGCCGTCTGGACGAAAACCTGTTCAGACCTATCTTGTAAAAGAGGGAAATGAAGCAAAAGCCTACGATGCCGTCCGAAGGGAACTTGCAAAAGGTCATCAGGCATATTTTGTTTATCCTGCAATTTCGGGCGAAGATGAGGTTTCTGATTCTGAGGATAATACAGTTTTGGAAAGCGCAGGAAGTTCTTCAAGACGCTTAAAATCAGCAGAAATGAATTTTAAAAAACTTGCAGGCGAGGTTTTTCCTGAATATAGATGTGCACTCGTTCATTCTAAAATTTCAGAAGAAGAGCAGGTTCGGATTTTAGAAGAATTTCATAATGGAAAAAT
>CAMOWQ010000044.1 GCA_946628495.1 uncultured Treponema sp.
TTGTAGTTAATGAAATATTAATGAATTTTATGGAATATGAGATGATAAAATGAAAAAAAACAAGAAGCTTAACAAATCTAATAAAAATAAGATGATTGCAGGTGTATGCGGTGGTATTGCAGAATATTTTAATGTTGATCCTACAATAGTTCGTCTTATAGCAGTTGTTTTTGGTTTATTAAAAGGGTTTGGTTTCCTTCTTTATCTTGTTGCTGCAATTGTAATGCCTTATGATGATAAGTCATTTATGGATGATGATGATGTAGAAAATCTGAAAAGCGCAAACATAGATGAGGATGAAAAAAATCAGAAAGATGAGGAAGGTGAGTCAAAGGGTAAACATCATTCTGACGAGGAATTTAATTCTTTCTTTGAAAAAAAATAACATCAAATGAGAGAAAAATACTATGTAATATTTCGCAACTTATGATACAATGAAATATTATGGTAGGAATGAAAATGAACAAAACCCTGCGAAACTTCTTGATAGCTGTTGCTGCTATTGTTTTGGTTTTCGCACTAACAAGCCTTTTGCCTACAAAGGATTTTCACGAAAAATATGACGGTTTTGATTTGTCTACATCTGCAGGCGTAGTTTCCAGTACAATGACGTATTCGGATTATCTGGAAGAACACAAGCTTGCTAAAAATGCATCATCAAAAGTTGATATTGATGTCTTTGCATTTGATGCAGATTTGTCTAATGGGGTTCATATTGAAAATTCTTACAAGGGCAAGAATGTCGTCGTTACGGAAGAGAATTCTTCCGTAACTTGGAATTTTAACGTTGAAGAAGAAGGCTTCTACAACATTTCTATGGAATATATTGCTACTCCTTCAAGAAATGTCGATATGGAGCGTATCCTGTACATTAATGGTGCTGTTCCTTTTTCTGGTGCAGATATACTTGCATTCAGCCGTTTGTGGAAAGACGGTATGACAAAGGATAAGGATGGAAATCTTGTACGTTACAGATATGATAATCAGGGAAACGTAATCAGACCTAGTCAGATTGAATATTTTGATTATCAGAAAGTTCTTTTTAAGAGCGATTTAGGATATGAAGTTGATCCGTATCGTTTCTATTTCAAAAAAGGTAAAAATTCCATAACGTTAAAGGCTACAAATGAGCCAATGGCAATCAGCCAACTCGCATTGCTTCCTGTAAAAAAATACGTTACTTATGATGAATATGTTGCAAAACAGAAGTCTAATCCTGATAATTATGAAGGAACAGGTATTTTTGTGAAGGTTCAGGGAGAAGATTCTTCACTGCGTTCTGATCCGTCTCTGTTTGCAAGATATGATAGATCTTCTGCTACAACAGAACCTTATGATGTAAAGCATTCTGTATTGAACTATACTGGTGGTGACTCATGGAAATCTCCTGGACAGTGGGTTGAATGGGAATTTGAAGTTCCTGAAAACGGCTGGTATACAGTTTCTATAAAAGGTCGTCAGCTTTTCCAGCGCGGATATGTTGCATGCCGTTCAGTTTATATTGACGGTGAAATTCCATTTGACAAAATGAAATCTCTTGGATTCCCTTACTCTACAGACTGGAAACTTGTAACTCCATCAGATGAAAATAATAAGCCATATAAATTCTACCTCGAAAAAGGTAAGCATACAGTCAGACTTGAAGTTACTCTTGGAGAAATCGGAAATGTAATCAATGATCTTCAGGATTCTATATACAGATTGAATCAGGTTTACCGTTCAATCCTCGTTTTAACGGGAACAAATCCTGATCCATATCGTGATTATGAAATTGAAAAATATTATCCGGCAGAAGTTGAACTTATGATGCAGGAAAGCCGCCGTCTTTACAAAATGGTGGACAGATTCGTTGCAATTACAGGTCAGAAATCTGATAAAATTGCTCCTGCAGAAACTCTTGCTATTCAGCTTGAACAGTTCTATGAACGCCCTGAAAAAATTACAAAAGCATTTACTCGCTTTAAGGATTTGATTACTTCTCTTGGTTCTTCTCTCCTTACAATGACAGAATCAAAACTTGACGTTGACTATATCATCGTTCAGAGTGCTAATGATAAAATCCGTCCTGTACGTGCAAATTTCTTCAAAAATGCAAAGCATGAAATCGTTTCTTTCGTTTCATCATTCCTTGTTGATTCTACAAGTCTTGGTGATGTTTATGATAAGGATTCAGATGATTTGATTGAAGTTTGGATCGTAACTGGTCGAGATCAGGCTCAGATTCTTAAAAACATGGTTGATGACAGCTTCTCTCCTGAAACTGGAATCAAGGTAAACGTTAAGCTTATTGCCGTAAACTCACTTTTGAATGCGGTTGTTGCAGGTAACGGTCCTGATGTAGTTGTTTCTACTTATCAGCGTCATCCTGTTGACTATGCTATGCGTAATGCCGTTGTTGATTTGCGTCGTTTCCAGGATTGTGATGAAATTCTTGGACGCTTTAAAGAAAGTGCTTATATACCTTATCAGTATGCAGGCGGTCTTTATGCTCTCCCTGAACAGGAATCATTCAACTTGTTGTTCTATAGAAAGGATATTCTTGATCAGCTTGGTCTTGAAGTTCCAAAAACATGGGAAGAACTTATTGAAATTCTTCCAACATTGCAGGGTAACAACCTTTCTGTAGGTGTTCCTTTCCCTCAGCTTGCAACTGCTGAATCTGATATCGTTGCATACTATTCTATGCTTTATCAGTATGGCGGACAGGTTTATAACGAAAAGGGTGATAAATCTATTATCGATAGTGAGGAAGGAATTGCAGCATTTAAGGTTTATACAAGCCTGTTTAACAGCTACGGTTTGCCTCAGTATTTTGACTTCCTCAGCCGCTTCCGTACAGGGGAAATGCCTTTGAGTATTCAGAATTATACTCAGTACAATGCACTTACTGTATCAGCTCCTGAAATCAGAGGTCTTTGGGACTTTACATATCTTCCTGGAACATTAAAAGACGACGGAACTATTGACCGTTCTAATGTTGCTGGTTCTGTATGTACTATGATGATTAAGAAGGGCAAGGATTTGTCTGATGTCGATCCTGATATTGATTATTCAAATGTAGCATTCAGTACTATTTATGGTGGTGCAATTTCCAATGATATCGCTCCAAATCTTGACGAAAGAACTTATAAAGAAATCGTAAAGAATGAACGCAGAATGTACAATTCATGGGAATTTATGAAATGGTGGACTTCTACAGATGTTCAGGTTAGATTCGGTCGTGAACAGGAAGCTATTCTTGGTCCGTCTGCACGTCATCCAACTGCAAATGTTGAAGCATTAAAGCAGCTTTTCTGGAATTCTCAGCAGATTGAAATTCTTTTGAATTCATTGGATGAAACTGTCGGTGTTCCTGAAGTTCCTGGAAGTTACTATACACCTAGACATGTTGTAAATGGAATCCGAAGGGTAATTAACGTTCAGGATGATCCTCGTGAAACCCTTATTGATTATAATCGCAAGGTTAATGAAGAGTTGACCCGTAAACGTCAGGAATTTGGACTTCCTGTCAGCGAAGAATAACGGAGACATTTTAATAAAGTGTCTTTAAAAAATGGAGTCTTTTTATGGATGAAAAATGGTCAAAATACTTTAATAAAAAGAAGCTGCAGATAACTGAAACTGCTCATCATGTAAAAACCATGAGGGTGTGCTATCTGTTCCTTCTGCCTTTTGCGGTTTTGTTTATAACATTCAACGTACTTCCTGTAGTAAACTCGATTTACTATAGTTTTACGAATTTCGATATTTTGGAAAAACCGGAATTTATTGGTGCCAGAAACTACATAAATCTTTTCCTTCAGGATGAGGTATTCCAGCTTGCAGTTAAGAATACATTCTTAATTGCAATTATTACTGGTCCTGTTGGATATATTCTTGCTTTCATTTTTGCATGGCTTATTAACGAGCTTCCTAAATGGGTAAGAACTCTGGTTGTTTTCTTTTTCTATGCTCCGTCAATTGCCGGAAATACAGTATCTGTATTCCAGACATTCTTCAGCAATGATGAATACGGTTGGCTTAACTCACTGCTTCTTAAATCAGGACTTATAACAACTCCTATTGCATTCCTTACAAATCCACAGATTGTAATGAAAGTTCTGATTCCTGTAATCTTGTGGCAGTCTCTTGGTGCAGGATTCCTTTCGTTTGTTGCTGGTCTTAAAGGTATTGATCAGGCTCAGTATGAGGCAGGATATATCGACGGTGTTCAGAATAGATGGCAGGAATTGTGGTTCATTACATTACCTAACATGAAGCCAATGCTGATGTTTGGTGCAGTTATGTCTATTACAACTGCATTCAATGTTTGTGATGTTCCAATGGCACTTGCTGGTTTCCCTAGTGCTGACTATTGTGTACGTACAATGGTTACTCACCTTTATGACTATGGATTTGTCAGATTTGAAATGGGTTATGCTTCGGCTATAGCAACTATCTTGTTCCTGACAATGATTATTTGTAAAAAGCTTTTCCAGCGCCTGTTGAACAGGGTTGGTCACTAATAGGAGCTTAAAATGAGTAGAAAGAATAAATATCAAGAAATTACTACTATCCATCATTATAAGCATAGAAGAAAGCCGAACCGTTCTGTCGGTGGAGATATAGGTATCTATATTTTTCTGGCAATTATGTCAATGATAATGCTTTTCCCGCTTTTCTTCGCTATTTCAACATCATTGAAGCCTTTGGATGAATTGTTAAGGAATCCTCCTACCGTATTCCCAAGAAACATGACTCTTCATAATTATTCAGATTTGTTCGTTACATTGAGTCAGTCAAACTGGGTTCCTTTTACAAGATATGTATTTAATACTGTTTTCATTACAGTTGTTGGTACTGTTGGACATGTAATCATTGCTTCTATGGCTGCTTACGTTCTTGCTAAATACAATTTCCCTGGTGGAAGTTTGTTCTTCCGTATTGCCGTTGTAGCTCTTATGTTCAGTGGTTATGTAACAGGTATTCCAAACTACCTTATTATGTGTCGTCTTCACATGGTTGATACATACTGGGCTTTGATTTTGCCTGCAATTGGCGGTTCAATGGGACTCTTCCTTATGAAACAGTTTATGGACGGTTTCCCGATGTCACTTATCGAAGCTGCAAAAATCGATGGTGCACATGAATGGACAATCTTCATGAACCTTGTAATGCCAAATGTTCGGCCTGCATGGTTAACAATTTCTATTTTCTCTATTCAGGGATTGTGGAATAACCCGCAGACAAACTACATATATACCGAAAGCAAAAAAATGCTCAGGTATGCATTGGATCAGATTCAGGCTGGTGGTATTGCACGTCGTGGACAGGCTAGTGCAGTTATCGTATTTACAATGTCAGTTCCTATCATTTTCTTTATTTTCTCTCAGAGTCAGATTATGGATACGATGGCAACTTCTGGACTTAAGGATTAGTATATGAAGAAAAGTAAATTATTGTTTATTACAGCAGTTCTTGCACTTTTATGTTCAGAACTTTTTGCCAAAGGTGATACATATATTTATGACTACTGGGGACAGATGGAAAAATCTCCTGATGTTTATCGTGTATCTTCTGTATTATATGCAGACGACTTGAGTCTTGAAATAGGTATGAAAAAACCTGACAGTCTGTTTGCTTATGGAAATAATATTTATATCGTAGATACAGGAAATAGTAGAATTATTGAACTTATCTACAACTATAACAAAACTGTTTCTTTAAGCAGAGTTATTGATCATTTCAATACAGATAATGATTCAGGAATTATTAATACATTTAATGAACCTCATGATTTATTTATCAACGAAGAAGGTTATTTCTTTATTGCTGATACAATGAATAATCGTGTTGTAAAACTTGATTCAGAATTAAATTATGTTGCTACTTTTTCTGCTCCTGATGATCCGAACTACGATAAGGAAAAATCATTTCTTCCATTAAAAGTTGTTGCAGATTCAAAAGGCCGAACTTATATTCTTGCACAGAATGTAAACAAAGGTTTCTTGAAATATGAATATGATGGATCTTTTTCTGGTTTCTATGGTGCAAGTGAAGTAGTTTATAACCTTACTGACTATTTATGGAAGAAATTCTCTACAAGGGCTCAGCGTGAACAGATGGAATCTTTTGTTCCTACTGAATATTCAAATGCATGTATGGATAAAGAAGGATTTATTTTTGCTGTAACACATACTTTTGATCCTTGGGATTTGCTTTCTGATAAGGCAAAACCTGTTCGCCGTTTGAATGCTCTTGGTGATGACATTCTTGTTAAAAACTCAGAAAACCTTCCTGTTGGTGATTTGGAATACAACAATGCTGCTGGTATTAAAGGTCCTTCTCAGTTTATGGATGTAACAGTTCTTGATAATGAAGTTTATATCGTAATCGATTCTGCTCGTGGACGACTTTTCGGATATAACAATCAGGGATATCTTTTGTTTGCATTCGGTGGTCGTGGTAATATTGACGGATATTTCCGTTCTCCTTCATCTTTGGAGCATATTGGAAAGGATTTGTTTGTTCTTGATGATATGAATGCTTCACTTACGATTTTTACTCCAACTGAATACGGTTCTCTTATTTATGAAGCTACCGAGTTGTATGCAGAAGGTAAATATAACGAATCTGCTGATGCATGGTCAAAAGTTCTTGTTCAGAATGGTAACTATGACTTGGCTTATATTGGACTTGGAAAGGCAAGCTTCCGCCAGTCAAATTATAAACAGGCAATGGATTACTTCCGTCTGAAGAGAGATAAGCGTGATTATTCAAAAGCTTTCCAATATTATCGAAAAGAATGGATAGAAAGAAACATAGGTAAGGTTGTAATCATCCTGCTTATTCTTATCATCGTTCCTTTTATAATCAGAAAGATTAAAGCGTTCAAAAAGGAGCTTATGTCATTATGAATTATATAACTAGAAAGATTAAAAAACTTGGTAAGAAAGAAACATACATTCGTTTTCTAGATACATTGAAATATTCTTTGTATGTTATTTTCCATCCGGCTGATGGTATGTGGGATTTGATTCATGCAAAGAGAGGTTCTTATTCTGCTTCAAATTTCATTGTAATCATGGCTCTTTTTGCACATATATGGCAGCTTCGTTTTACGAATTTTATGTTCAATAATCATAACTGGGAGAATGTTAATATTTTTAAGGAAATAGCAACAATTCTTCTTCCTCTTGCGATTTTTTGTATCTGTAACTGGGGTGTAACAACTCTTTTTGATGGAAAAGGTCATCTTGGAGATGTATATAAAGGAACAGCTTATGCTTTTACTCCTTATGTAATCATTCAGATTCCATTAATTATCATCAGTAACTTTATAACGCTTGATGAAGGTACATTCTATTATGTATTCAGTAATATTTCGCTGATATGGACTGGAATGCTTATCTTTATGGCGATGATGATGATTCATCAGTACAGTTTCGGAAAAACAATATTGTTCACAATTTTTACGCTGTTCGGAATGCTTGTGTTTATTTTTATCATGCTGCTTTTCTTCAGTATGATTTCACAGGGAGTAGCGTACTTTGTTTCTCTTGGACGAGAAATAATGTTCAGATTGAATTAACAGGAGGAGAATTCGATGGCAGATAATAAATTAAATGATGCAGCTGAATTACCAAAAAATTCTTCTGTGAAAAAACAAAAAAAGAATAAGATGCCTGAAGGCTATATCGGAAGACCAAAGCCGATGAAAACGAATACTTTTTCATTCCATAAGCCTACAACAAAGAACTGGATTGAAATTGGTGTATCTGTTGTATTGATTGGTGCTTTGGTTTATCTTGTTATGCTTTTGATTAATCTTAAGCCGGTAACAGATCCGTTTATTAAGCCTTATGAAACTAGTGAAGACGCTCCAGCTTCTTATGTTCTTGAAAATAACAAGCTTAAGTTTGAACTTGATGCTTCTACAACAAAATTTTCTATTCTTCAGAAAGATACAGGTCATGTATGGTATTCAAATCCTTTAGATGTTGAAAGTGATCCTATTGCTCTTACAAAAGAAAAGAACAATATGAATTCAACTCTTCTTGTAAAATATTCTACAGAAAACGGTGTTGATAACGTATATGATTCATGGAAGTACAGTATTCAAAGAAACTTCTTCAATGTTGAAAAGAAGGGTAATGAAGTTATTGTAAATTATACTATCAGTGAGATGGAACGTGAATATAAATATCCGCTTGCTATTTATGAAGAGGATATGGATGTTTATCTTGAAAAACTTTCAAAAAGTGATCAGAACGTTCTTATAAAAAGATGTTACAGACTTGTTGATATTGATAATCTTAAGGCTAGTGATAATGAAGCAGATCTTCTTAGAAAATATCCGGGACTTGAAGATGATAACCTTTATTTGATTTTTGATCCTCTTAACAAATATTTGAAAGAGAATTGTGAAGCTATTTTTGCAAAAATCGGATATACGGATGAAGAATATCTTGTTCATAAAGAATTGTATAAAGAAAAGAATGAGAAATCAGAACCTGCTTTTACTGTTTCTGTTTCTTATAAACTTGAAGGCGACAGTCTTATTGTTGACATTCCTTTTGATAAGATTCTTTACAGACATGCATATCCAATTGTTCAGCTTTCTGTATTGCCTTATTTTGCCGCTGGCGGTACATCGGATGAAGGATTCCTGTTTGTTCCGGAAGGTGGCGGAAGTATAATCAACTTCAATAATGGAAAAACAAAACAGAACAGTTACTATGCTGATGTTTACGGATGGGATTATGCATCTGACCGAAAGGCTGTTATTACAGAAACTAGAGTTGCTTATCCAGTATTTGGTGTTTCGAATGAAGACAGCAGTTTTATTTCTATAATTCAGAATGGTGCTGAGTATGCAGGTATAACTGCCGAAATAAGTGGTAAACTTGCTAGTTACAACTATGTAAGAGCTGATTATAAAATGATTCACGGTGAACAGTTTGAAGTTTCTACCCGTAATACAAGTGCTCAGTATGCTTATGAACAGAATCTTCCTGAAGGTGAACGCATAACTCAGGTTTACCGTTTCATTAATTCTCCTTCTTATGTTGATATGGCAAAAGACTATAGAGATTACCTGTTTAAGGGAGAAAAGAAGGTAAATAATCAGAATATGCCACTTGCTGTTGAAATTGTTGGTGCTGTTGATAAAGTTCAGCAGATTGCAGGATTCCCGAAAACACTTCCATATAAACTTACGACATATTCAGAAGCCGCTGATATTATTAATCAAATTGATAATGATATGAATTTCAAGAATGTTTCATTTAAGCTTTCTGGTTTTATTAATGGTGGTGTTCGTCAGCAGCTAACTAAAAAGGTAAAATACATAAAAGCTTTAGGTGGAAAATCTTCATTCAAATCTATGATAAAGAAAGTTGAAAATACTTCGGCAAAACTTTATCTTGATTCTACAACTGATTATGCAAACCGTTCCGACTGGTCCGATGGTTTTGTTTATTACAGAGATTCCGCAAGATTTGCCAGTGATGAAGTTTGCCGCTTAAATGAATATTCTGCTTTGTGGTATGGAAAAGATGAAAAGAGACCTTCTTATTATCTTCTTAAACCTGTTTTAAGAGATATGGTAATGGACACAATCATTTCTTCTTCTTCAAAGAATAAACTTTCAGGCGTTTCATTCAGAGATGTAGGTTATCACCTTTCTGCAGATTATAATGATGACGGCGTAATAAGCCGTGCTACTATCTGTAAGACTCAGCAGGAAAAACTTTCTGACACAAAGTCTAAAGGTTTGAATGTTATGATTAATTCAGGTAATGATTACGCTGTGAAATCTGCTGATTTTATAACAAATATGACTTTGCATGGAAATGAATATGCAATTATTGATGCTCATGTTCCTTTCTATCAGATTGCATTGCACGGTTATAAAAACTTCGCAGGTTCTCCTGTAAATCTTGGTTCTGATAATCAGCAGATAATTCTTGAATCAGCTGAATCTGGTGCGGCTTTGTATTTTGTATTTATGAAGGAGTCTGAAAAAGCTCTTCAGGAATCATATTATACAGAGTACTATGCGGCTGGTTTTGATTCTTGGAAAGATAAATTCAATGATATTTATTCAAGATATGATAGAGAGATTGGAAAGGTAAGAAATAGCTGCATTTCTGGTTTTGAATATCTTGATGATAAGGTAACTTTAACAACATTTGATAATGGTTATCAGGTACTTGTAAACTTCGGTTATGTAGATTATACAAGTGATTCTGGCGTTACAGTTCCTGCAAGAGAATATAAAGTAATTCAGGAGGAGAAATAATCATGCCACTGAAAAAAGATAAAAATGGGGCAAAACCTCATCTTCTTAAGAAAAATGTAGGTCTTACAAAGACACGTGCGTTATATGGATATATATTCATTCTGCCGTTTATATTAGGTTTTATTTTCTTCATGATTAAGCCTTTGGCTCAGTCTCTTAGAATGAGTTTTAGTGAGGTTGTTATTTCAAATCAGGGGTTCGTACTCAACTGGAATGATTTTGCAAATTATAACCGTGCCTGGAATATCGATCCTGAATTCCGCCGAATGCTTGTTGAATCTGTAACACAGATGATATACAGATCAATTGCTACAATTGTATTCAGTTTCTTTGTTGCACTTATTCTTAATCAGAAGTTTAAGGGTAGGGCTCTTGCAAGATCTATATTCTTCCTTGCTGTTATTCTTTCTTCTGGTGTTCTTGTAGGTCTTGAATATAACAATACCCTTATGTCTCAGCTTAAGGAAACAATTGAAAAAGCAGGTAATTCAAATACTATTACGGATGTCCTTAAGGATATTCTTGTTTCCGGGTCTACAAGCATGAATGGAATTAGTGATAAGGTTTTCAAAGTTCTTTTTGAAATTATTGATTCTATTTATGATGTTGCCATGGCTTCTGGTATTCAGATTATTATCTTCCTTTCTGGTCTTCAGAATATTTCTCCAAGTATGTATGAAGCTGCTGATATGGAAGGTTGTACTGCTTGGGAAAGTCTCTGGAAGATTACAGTACCGATGGTAAGTCCTCTTATGCTTGTTTGCTGGATTTATACAATCGTTGACTTCTTCATGAAGACCGACAATAAGATTATGGAAAAAATCAATACTCAGATGGTAATTCAGTTAAATTATGGATTCAGTTCCGCTTTGGCATGGATATACTTCGTTGTATGTATGCTTTTAATCGGTATTACTTCTCTACTTATTTCTAAGGTGGTATACAACTATGACTAAAGATAAGAATAAGAAACAGAAAACAGCAAAATCACCGGCAATTGATACACGTTCTTTCTGGGAACGAAACGAAGCTTCCGGTGGAATTCTTTTGAAGGAAACTTCAAAAAAATATGCTATTTCGATTTTCAGGGCAATACTTCTTTTTGGTATGTGCTTTATGATTATCCAGCCGATTCTGAATAAATTTGCATTCAGTTTTATGGCTGAAAAAGATTTGTATGATACAACAATCATTATAGTACCAAAGCATTTCTCTGTATCAAATTGGAAAATTGCAACTTTCCTTCTTGATTATAGAAAATCTTTGTTTAATACAATTTGGGTAAGTATTCTTGTCTCTGTAATTGAAGTATTCATGTGTAGTCTTGTTGGATACGGTTTTTCACGATTCCAGTTTCCTTTAAAGCGATTCTGGTTCTTCTGTGTAATTTTGATTATCGTTATTCCACCGCAGACAATTTCTACATCTTTGTTCCTGCATTTCCGATATTTCAATTTCTTTGGACATCAGTTAAACCTTCGCGGTTCGATGGTGCCGTATATAATGATGTGTCTTGGCTGTATGGGATTGAAAAACGGATTGTATATATTTATGATTCGTCAGTTCTTCCTTGGGTTCCCGTTCGAACTTGAAGAAGCGGCATACGTTGACGGTTGTGGTCCATTCTCAACCTTCTTTAAGATTATGATTCCTGGCGCAAAACCAATTTTGACATCATGTTTCCTGTTTTCATTTGTATGGCAGTGGACAGACAGTTTCTATACTGAATTGTTCCTTGGAAAAATCAAGCTTTTGTCATCACAAATTTCAGGTCTTGTTGAACGATTTGGTGCTTATTTGACAGCTTTGAACGGTGCTAGTGTTGTACCGCCACAAGGTTATTCAAATGCAATTCTCTCTACAGGTGTACTTCTTATGATTATTCCTCTTATTATTCTTTACCTGTTCTGTCAGAGATTGTTCGTAGAAAGCCTTGCAAGTACAGGTGTAAAAGCATAATTCTTATAAAAATGTGCTTTTAATTTATCTTAAATATTAATTTGTTATTAAAAAGACAGCTTGTTTTATGCAGGCTGTCTTTTTTATGTTAAGGTGTTTTACTTATTTTGTAGTTAAACGTTATACAAAAATTTGCAATCATAAATACAGGCGATGTATAATAAAATAAATTTAAAATATTAGGAGTAATAACTATGAAGAGAACTGTGTTAAAAACATTTGCTCTGGCAGGTATGCTTATGATTCTGATGCCTTCAGTTTCATTTGCTGCATCTAAAAAAAAGAAGGGAGATCCGTTTAAAAATGTTGAAAAACAGAAGGATCCAAAAACAAAGAAGGTTTATAACTTCGGCGGTATGGAAATAATTATTGGAGACTGGTGGACAGATGCTGATAGACCGGCTTCATCAAAACAGGAAGAAGATGAAAGGGCATTCAAAGAATGGACTTCAAAGACTTATAATGTAAAAGTAAAGCAGCAGGCAATCAGTGGTTGGGGCTCAAACCCTCAGTTTGTTACAAACTTCTGTATTACTGGCGGTGACGAAAATTATGTTCTTATCATCGATGGACGTTCTGCTAACGTTGGTGTAAAAGCAAATCTTTTCTATGATTTGTCAAAAATCAAGTCTGTAAATTATAAAGATGCTTCTAAATATGATCAGGGTGTTGTACAGAAACTTGTACGCGGTGATTCTTTCTATGCATTCAACTGGGGTAAACCTGAACCAAAAGAAGGTGTGTTCTTTAATAAGAGACTTCTTGAAGAAGCTGGTTTCGATAAGGATCTTCCTTATGACCTTCAGAAACAGGGAAAATGGACTTGGGAAACATTTGAAGATTTGTGTAAAAAATGTACACGTGATACAGATAACGACGGTGTAACTGATATCTGGGGTCTTACAACATTCAGTACAACTTTCAGTATGGGTGCTCTTTCTTCTAACAATGCATGCTATATCGGACTTGACGAAAATGGAAAATATGTAAATGAAGCTGGTTCTGACAGAGCTATGGAAGCATGGAACTGGATTGCACATATGGCAGAAACATATCAGCAGCCAAAACCGTCTGAAGATGCAAACTGGGACTGGTTCTATACTGCATTTGTGAACGGTGAAGCTGTTTTCCTTGCTGATGAAGAATACAATGCACAGCCACAGGGAAAATTTGGTTCTATGAATGATGACTTTGGTTTTGTATGTTTCCCTCTTGGACCTAGCGGAGACGGAAAGTACAAGACAACTCATAACTCAAATATGTGTATTATTCCTAATATTTACGGTGCTGAAAAGTGTGAAAAGATTGCAAAAGCAGTTGACTTGTATCTTGAACCAACACCTGGATATGACGGACCAGATGCATGGAAAGAAACTTACTATGCATGTTTCCGCGACCCAAGAGCTGTTGATGAAACAATTCAGCTTATGATGGATAATCCAAATCCTCGCTATGATACACTTATTTCTGGTCTTAACACTGGTGATATGGTTTATGCTATCTTTGGTGGATGGAGAACTCCTCAGGAAGCTTACGATGAGTGCAAGAATGTATGGCAGGGACTTATCGATGATTGTAACAGATAATTATCATAACTGTTAGTTTTTGATTCTTGTCTAAAATAAAGGCTGTTTCAACAATGTTCATAAAGAGCATTTAGTGAAACAGCCTTTTTTGTATTTGTAGATAAAAAAATCTAAAATTACAGTTTTTTTATTAATGAAAAATAAATAGGCCCGGCTCCGTTGTTTTTGTCCGGCATGATGTGAAAACCAAATTCCGTCTTTTCTATATCAGATAATTTGATTTTTGTGTATTTAGAAAGAAAGTCTTCATCAAAAAATGGTTCTTGTATTTCGACTGTAATATTATCTTTGTTGAATTTTTTTATCAATTTTTGAATCATTCCGTCGTTTTCCTGCGGTGCCAGAGCGCAGGTCGAATATAATAAAAATCCGTTCTGTTTTAAAATTCTGAATGCGCTTGAAAGTAAGGACCATTGTTCTGTTGTAACGGTTTTTATTCTTGATGGAGACCAGTCATTTAAATATTTTGGATCTTTTAATACATGACGTTCGGAAGAGCAGGGGGCATCAAGTAATACTGCATCGAAAGAAGACGGTTTAGTTTTACATAATAAAGCACCATCGCCACACCAAACAGTAACTCTTTTTTGAATTTCTTCATTTAGACAGTCTTTAACGCTTTTCCTTAATCTTATTACTCGTTCTTTAGAGCGTTCATTTGAAATTAATTGTGCTTCTTCATGCATTCTGGAGGCAATTGTTATTGTTTTTCCACCTGGAGCAGCACATAGATCAATGATATTCTGTGCATTTTTTACAGGAAGCATTGACGCTGCTATTATACTTGCCGCATCAAGAAAATAAGATTCGGCTGCACCAGAAACATGGTATTCAACTGGATTTGTTTCGCATAAAAGGCTTTCTTTTAATGTTGTCCATCGGTCTTTGTAAATTTCCCTGTAAAACGTATCGAAACCGTCTGCGCCTTTTAATTTTTCTTTTTCATTCTTCATATTTTATCTGAATTTGTCCTTATAAAAAGATAGGTTTTCATTTTTTAATTTATTAAATTCTGCAATTTTTTCATTAATTGACATTAGGTTTTCAATATTTTGTGATGAATTATTTTGTGTGCCGGAAATTATTTTGTAGTCATTTTTTTCATCTTCAAGTTTGAGTAATCCTGCTTTTATTTTTGTTTGAATAATTACATTTGCAGAATTGTCGATTTTTTTCATAAATTCAGGATTTTTTTGAGCATAATCGTAAAGAACTCTTGAAGGAGAAAGAATCCGTTTTTCAGAAATCATAATGCAGTTTATACCTGCATCAATTGCTTTTATAACGGCTTTTTCCGGCGGATATCCGTTTTTTGCAAGAGCATCCATGAAAATATCATCTGAGAAAATTATTCCTTTATATGAATATTTATTTCGTAAAATGTCTGTTATCCATTTTTCTGAAAGACAGGCAGGATTTTCGCTGTCTAATGCTTTTGTTCTTGCATGTGACATGAGAATTCCTGCCGGATTTTTTTCGTTTAATGATTTAAACGGTTCAGTTTTTTCCATAAGAGTGTCGAAATCATATTGAATTTCTGGCAGACCTGAATGAGGGTCTGTATTTGTGTTTCCAGGAAAATGTTTTAGAACTGTAAGAATGCCGTTATTCTGGTAGGCATCTACACAATTGGCAGAGTAGGAAAGAACTTCATTTTTTGCACCAAAAGTTCGGCCGTCAAGAAATAAAGCGTTTGTTTCATCTTCAATTTCTGTAACAGGTGCAAGGTTCATGTTGAATCCAAGAAGATACATCTGTTGAGCCTGAAGTGAATACAGAGTGCCTGCATCTGTTTCAGAAAGATTTTGTGCAACTTTTTTTTGCGAAGGTAACGGACCTGTTATGTTTCTTAAGCGGTTTACATTTCCACCTTCCTGATCAATTGCAAGAAACGGTGGAATTTTATTATTCATGCGGCAGTATTCATTTATGCTGTCTGTAAAATTCATTATCTGTTGAGGTTCAGAAGCAACATTATACGAAAAGAAAATATAACCGCCGGGAATTATCATGTCATTTTGATTTATTAATGCGTTTTGTGCGATATCTTTTGTGTGCTCTATAGGTTTAAAAATTTCGTTGCCCTGAAGGTTTATTATAAAAAGCTGCGAGATTTTTTCTTCAAGACTTAAGGAATTACAGAAATTTTCAATGGCTTTTTGTTTTTTTTCAGATTCAATTTTTATATATTGCAATGCGTCCTGTCCGCTTTTATGCTGAAATTTTTCTTTTTCGGATACTTTTTTTTCGTTACCAGAGCAGGAAATTAATATCAATATGTTTAATGAAATAATAATGATTGTAAATTTTGAAAAAAAATTTGAGTTAAGCATGATTAATGATGATAACTTAGAATCAAAGTTCTTACAATCATATCAATAAGAATTTACTGATGTTTTAGAGAATAATTTTGACCGATTAAAATTCATTTATCTGAAGGTCTATAGAAAGATTGATAGTATATGTTTTTCCTTTCTGTATATTCAGATTACGTACAATTTCATAATCTCCAAGCATCATTGAAAATTTATGTTCACCTTCAGAAATGATTGTCTCTTTACCGATGTTTTCAAATTTTTCATCATCGATAAGAACGTTAGCACCTTCTGGGGCTGTTATGATGATTGTCGGTTCAATGCTTTTCATCTCTATTTGGAGTTTTGTAATCTTTGCTTTGTCTATTCTGATTGTTCGGATTTCGTTACGATAATAATCAGAGATTATTGAAAGGTTGTGAATTCCCGTTTCCAGGAGTTGAAGATGTTTTTCTTCGGCAGCCGATGAAACCGTATTGTTTTTTACAAGAAGTTCGTTTGCTTCTGATAAAGGTATATCGTCAATGAAAAGAGTACATTTGTTCAGACTTGCTTCCTGAGAGGTAAGAGACAGTTCAAGTATACCCTGATTTTTAAGTATTGGTTTTGCAGTAATTGTTATGACGGAATTCGTTGCTTCTTCGGGAATGCCTTTCATTACGGGCTGAAGTCTTATAAAAAGAACGTTGCTCTTTTCTGGAAAGCCTGGAATTATATCTGCAACCGTTGTATATTTGTTTTCCTTTAATATGGCTTTGTCCGAAAGCGGAATTTGAAGAATCCAAGAAAGTCTTCCCGGTAAAGTTTGTACGAAAGAACGGGTGCCAGCATAGTCAATTTTTGATTCAGATGGTGAAGGGGATATGTTTGCGTAAATTGAACATGCAACCGAGTCACGCCATGAGGCAAGAGATTCTGGAATGTCAAATTTTAATTCAATTCCATCGATAAAATTTATAAAAAGTTCATCTTCCGGTAAGAAAATGCCTGTTGCATCGTTTATGCCTGTTTTTACAGAAACTTCATTGTCATCATTAAGTTTTAGAATATGAGCTTTACGTACTCTGAATGATTCAGCATTTACTGTAAAAAGAACAATAAAAACAGTAAAAAGAGAAAAAAATATTTTTTTAGACGAATAATCAAATTTTTTCATATTCAAAATTATCTGAAATTTAATATCTCTTCAGGATTTTTTGCTTTACTCCCCTGTTTTATTTCAAAATGAAGGTGAGGACCTGTAGCCATTCCCGTCATCCCTACGTAACCGATAATCTTTCCTTTTGAAATATCTTTTCCTTCCTCCACTTCGATTGACTTTAAATGAGCATAAATGCTTGAATACTTTCTGTCCCTATGGAGCAGTACAACATAATTTCCATAAACTTTATCATTTTTTCGGACAACAGTAACAGTTCCGTCGCTTACAGAAAAAACAGGAGTTCCTTCTTCGGCTGCAAGGTCAATTCCGTTGTGCTGTTTCATGTCTCCAGAAAAAGGATTTTTCCTCATTCCAAACTGAGATGAAACCCAATACTTGTCTTTTTTAAGCGGCAGAATCAAAGATGAATCAAGAAAATAATATCTGATTGTTGGATCAAATGAATCAAATTTCATGTCAGGTAAAAAGTAAAAATCATCTGATGTATTATTTTCTGTTTGATTACTGATAATTTTATAATAAAAAGCCGTATTTGTTAAGTTTTGATTTTGGAATTTTTCAAAAAGAAGTGATTGAATTTTGTTCTGATTCTTTGAACTTATAAAAATTCCGCGGGCGGTTGGAAGAAGAAGCCATCTTCCTGTTATGTCTTCCTGATTTGATTCTATATTGTTTAAAGTTGCAATTGTGTCGTAAATAATGTTGCAGCGAGCCTGAATGAACATTAAAGGATTTTTCATTTTCTCGGGAACTTTATACAGAAAAAATTGAATTTCAGGAGCTTTTTTTGCCATCATTCGTTTGTAGTTTTCCTGAACCAGTTTGCTGTATTTTGAAAAGATGGCATCTTTTGATTCTAATTGTGGAATTATTTCAAGTTCATCCCTGTAAATTAATACGGGATCGGTTTCTGCATGAAGAACGTTTATTAGAAAAATTAACTGCAGAAATACAATGATGAGTTTTCTTATGTTGAATAAGTTTACGCTTTTCGCTGAATGTTTTTCTGTCACTATACTTCCCGCTGTTCATATTATTCTATAGTATTTTATAGTAGTATTCTTTTATTTGTCAGAACCTGATGTATTTTGTTTTGAAATAGAACTTTTTTTTCTGCTAAAGAGCAAATTTGTGATTATGAGTAAAACAATTGTTATAAGCAGGATTAATATAAAAAAAAGTCTGCGCGTCTGTAAAAGCTGAATTGAAGCAAAGAAAAGTCCAGCGGCAATGATAATAAAATTTATAAGAAACTTAAGTGTTTTTATAAACGGCTCATGCCTTATTTTTTGAACTATAAGATATAAAAAAAGTATTACTATGAGAGATGAAATGAGAATTGTATAAATTTGTGGATTTGAGGTTGCAAATTTCCATAAAGGCCATACCAGAAGAAGCGCAATGCAAAGTGTAGCGACTGTAAGAAGAACAATTTTAGAAAATGATGCGAGTGTTTTTTTTATGTTATTGCTCATAGTTTTCCGTTCTTGGATTTATAATATAGAAGAAAATAAAAAACAGGTTTCGTCTCCATGAGATTGGATTAGAAACCTGTTCTTGCAATTAAGAATTATTCTTCAACAATTGCATCTGCAGGACATTCTGCAGCACATGTACCGCAGCTGATGCATGCATTTGCATCAATAACACGAATGTTGTTCTGCTCTGTAATAGCACTTACAGGACAGTCTGGTTCACATGTTCCACAGTTTACACATTTGTCAGTGATTTTGAATGCCATAATTTGCTCCTATACGACAATTTTAATTGTTAATATATATCGAAAATAATATCGTATCATAATTGATTTCGCAAGCGAAAAGTAATAATATTCATCATAGATTTTGTGAATGGGAGTATTTATGACAAAAGAAGAAGTTGCTGGATATATAGATCATACTTTGCTTGCCGCTGACGCTACACATGAGCAGATTAAACGCTTATGCCAGGAAGCTGTTCAGTATGGATTTGCGTCAGTTTGTGTAAATCCTTGTTTCGTAAAATTTGCGCATACATGTCTTGCAGGTTCATCTGTAAAAGTTTGTACTGTAATCGGTTTTCCTTTTGGAGCAGTTTCTACAAGAGATAAGGCAAATGAGACAAAAAATGCCGTAAATTCAGGTGCAGATGAAGTTGATATGGTTATAAATATCGGTTCTGCAAGGGAAGGGGATTTTAAATCTGTTGAAAAAGATATTGCAGGTGTCGTAAAAGCTGCCCGTCTTTATGAAAAAAAACATGAAAGAAAAATTACGGTAAAAGTCATTCTTGAAACATGCCTGTTGTCAGATTCAGAAATTGTTGAATGCTGTAAATGTTCTCAGAATGCAGGTGCGGATTTTGTTAAAACTTCAACTGGTTATGCAACTCCAAAAAGTATTGATGGTAAGGCATTGCCTAATGGTGCAAG
>CAMOWQ010000045.1 GCA_946628495.1 uncultured Treponema sp.
CTGGATTCTGGAGTAATTCCATGAAATTTACTGTGCTGACCTTATTTCCAGATATCGTTAAGGCTTTTTTTGAAAACTCAATCATGGCCAAAGCGGTAGAAAAGGAAATTATTGCTTACGATCTGGTGAACATCAGAGATTTTGCTACTGATAAACACCATACCTGTGATGACGGAACGTATGGAGGTGGCGCTGGACAGCTTATGATGCCAGAGCCTCTCGGAAAGGCACTTGATAGTGTTAATGCCCGCAAGAAGTACGTTATTTATGTTACTCCAAGCGGAAAGCAGCTTACACAGAAGGTTGCCGAAGAACTTAGTCACAAAGACGAACTTGTTTTTATCTGTGGTCGTTACGAAGGTATTGACCAGAGGATAATCGATTCTTATGTTGACGCAGAAATCTCTATTGGAGATTATGTAATGTCATCTGGAGAAGTTGCTGCAACAGTTGTTATAGACACTGTTTACCGCCTTGTAGACGGGGTTATTTCTCATGAATCGCTCGAAGAAGAAAGTTATTGTGACGGGCTTTTGGAGTATCCGCAATATACTCATCCAGAAGAATGGAAGGGTATGAAGGTTCCTTCAGTTTTACTGAGTGGCAATCACGAGGAAATCTGGAAGTGGCGGCTTAAGAAAAGATTGATGAAAACTTTGGCAAACAGGCCTGATTTAATCAGTACTGCAAGAATCAAAGGTCAGCTCTCTGACGAAGCCGAAAAGATGATTGAGGAAATTAACGAAGTTGTTTTTGAAAAGCATCAGAAAAAGAAGAAGCGTTCAAAGATAACAAAAAATTAAAGGAGATCACAATGGATCTTATTAAAACTATTGAAGAAACACAGAAAAGACCTGGAGCTCAGGGCTTCAATGTTGGAGACACTGTAAAAGTATACTTCAAGATTATTGAAGGTAAAACAGAGCGTATTCAGGTTTATGAAGGAATCGTTCTCTGCAAGAAGAACGAAGGTGCACGCCAGACTTTCACTGTACGTAAGATTTCTTACGGTGTAGGTGTAGAACGTGTATTCCCATATAACAGCCCACGTATCGTAAAGGTTGACGTAGTTCGCCCTGGTAAGGTACGCCGCTCTAAGCTTTACTACCTCCGCGATAAGATCGGTAAGGATGCTAAAGTTAAGACTTTGGTTGGTGGAAAGATTGCTGCTGAAATCGCTGCACGTAACGCACGCGCTGAAGCTGCCGCTGCCGCTACAGAAGCTCTGATTAAGGAAGAGCGCAAGGAAGCTGCTGCAAACAATGCAGAAAACAAATAATTCATTTATTTGATTTTTAATTTTGAAAACTGTCTTCATCTTATGTATAATGATGGAGGCAGTTTTTTTTTGCCTGCTAAGATTTTGGAGTAGTCTTTGGATAATAAATTACAGAATGTAAGTCAGATTCATAATCATGATTCCTCTTCTTCGTACAGGCATTTAAAAGATGGAGATACTGTTCGAGTCCGTGTAATTTCAGATAAAGGCGGCGGTAATTATGAAGGCTCGGTTGCCGGTGTAAAGATAAAGCTTCATTCAAATTCAAAACTTGTTCCCGGATCTTCGTTTCCTGCCTCTGTTTCTGTGAAAAACGGCAAACTCTCTCTAGTGCAGTCAAATCTTTCTTCGGGCATTAATTTTAATCTCGTAAATCTTTCCGAAATTGAACTTGTTTTTGAAGAAAATGCTACACAGAATATTTCGCCCAAACTTTTAAATTTGCTTCAGGTTCTTGGTCTGCCAGCCGATTCTTTTGGACTTCATGTCATGAAAACTATCCGGCAGCTTAATATTGCGTTTGATAATCCTGTAATAAGAAAAATCCTTCAGAAATCAGGACGGAATCAATTAAATAAAAAATCCCGCGCTGATATAATGCTGCTTATCTCGCAGAAAAATCTTTCTTCTCTTTCTGATGATGAAATTGATATGCTTGCCTCCCTACTGGACGGAAATTGTGGTGAAGAAAACAACGGTTATAAAAAAAAGGATGATAATTTACATCCGTTTTCGTTTGATGCTGCAGGTTTTGCCGAATTAAAATCTATTATAAAAGATTATTTTTCTAATCTTTTTAATAATCCAGCCGGAATTGTTGAAAATGCAATTCAGAATGACGGAAAAACTCTGCCGGATCATCCGGAATCTATAGAGTTGAAAACTAATTCTTCTTCCCTTGCACTTTTAAATCAAACTTTCTCCGGGCCTTCAACTGGAGCGTTGGGAAACTGGATTTGTATTCCTTTTGAAGTTGTTTCTAAAAAGAATGACACAGCATCTGAAGGACTTGGTATAGTGCGTTTTTATATTACTCAGGATGAAAAACTGAAATATGTCTGCCTGAAATGTGTTTCTAAACAAAAAAAGTTTGCCTTTTCAATAAAATTTGACAGAAATAAATGTACTGATATAAAATTTAATGTCAGTGCCGTCAATAATGATGAAAATTCTGAAAATGATATGCTGAATATAACCTCATCTTCAGAAATAGACAGGCATATAAAAAGTTTTCAGAAAATTTTTAGCACTAAAAATGAAAATTCACGGAAGAATTACATTACAGAATCTTTGCAAGATGTAAATATCGAATGGAAAGAAAGTTCTTTTTTTGAAGGTCTTTTCTGCGATGATGATAAACTTTTGTTTCTGGACGGGCTTGTATGAAGAAAACATCAGAAAATGAAAAACTTGCAGTTGCCTTAAAATATCCCGAAAATGCACCGGCACCTTTTGTTACTGCTGCCGGTCGCGGTCATGTAGCGGAAAAAATCATAAAAGCAGCCGAAGAAAATAATGTTAACGTTCATTATGACGAAGAGGGGAGTTTAGTAAAATTTCTCAGTTCGCAGCAGATTGGTTCATACGTTCCTGAACAGGCGTGGGATGCTCTTGCTGCCGTGTTTGCCTTTATGTTTTCGGAGGGAATCGGAGATGGATCTGAACGTTAATAAAAAAAATACAAAGGTAAAAGGTGCTGCCGGTGAAGATAAGGCCTGCAAATTTTTGTGCGAAAACGGTTATTCAATAATAGAACGAAACTGGAGGACAAGAACTGGGGAAATTGATATAATTGCCAGAAAAGGCGATACAATTGTTTTTGTTGAAGTAAAAGCCCTTCCTAATGGTACAGCTGACATGCTTGCAAAGGAATTAGGAAAGACAAAACAGCAAAGAATTTTAAAAAGCTCTAAACGTTTTTTGTTAAAATATCGACAATATAATTACTGTTACATCCGGTATGATGTAATTGTTGTTGATATGCCAGGTTTTCCGCCTGTTTATCATATTGAAAATGCTTTTTCGGAGCTTTTATGATTTCTGAGTCTATAAAACATACTTCGCAAACTCTCGTTCTTGATAGAACTGAAGAAACTCAATTGTCACCGCGCTTGTTGGAATTACGAAAAAAAATACAAAGCGAAGAGTATCTTGATAACGCAATTCAGCGCATTGCACAGATTATAAGCAGAAAACTCGTTGAAGATCCTGAAGAATTGTCTCTGCAGGATTAGAATTTTTTTTCAGTTTGTTGTATAACGGTTGTAAACGAGTTTCAGGAGATTTTTAAATAATTATGAATAAAAAGCGAAGAAATAAGAAAAACTGGTCAAATCAGAAAGGTTCAGAAAAACAAGGAAAAGAGCATTTTCTTCAGCAGCCAAAACGTAACAATGCTGAATTTAGAAAAAATCCTGAATTATATGAAAATGAAGAAATGGAACAGGAACGCCGACGCATGATTCAGGAGTTCAAGCAGCAGCAGGTTGTTTGCGCAAAATGCGGACAGGTAATTGAAGATGTTGCAAGTGCATTTTCTGATAAAAATACAGGAAATCCAGTTCATTTTGAATGTGTTATGTCAGATGTCCAGGCTTCAGAGACTCTCGGCGAAAATGAAAAAATCGCTTATATAGGGCAGGGGCGTTTCGGAGTTCTTTATTTTGAAAATCCCCGCGATCAGAGACATTTTGTAATAAAAAAAATCATCGATTGCGAAAATAAAGAGCAGAAACCAGACTGGCGAACTCAGATTGGCGAGTTATATAGTAAAGTAAATTAAATTCTTTATGGAAATTACTATTCTCTGCAAGGTTGTCGATAATTTTGGTGATATAGGCGTATCGTACAGACTTGCCTGCGGTCTTAAAAAAAAAGCTCCTGACGCTTCAATAAATCTTATTGTCGATAATCTAGAATCGTTTCATAAAATATGCAGTAAAGTTGATATTCATGCATCTGTTCAATCTTTTGATGGACTTTCTGTTTATGACTGGAATGCTTCTGAAATTTGTTCCGAAATTTTTTATAAAGATGACGGTAAAAAGCTTCAGATAATACTTGAATGCTTTCAGTGTGGACGTCCCGACTGGATGGAAAAAATCCTTTTTGAAACTAAATTGCAGCGGACTGTTCAAATCATAATGATAGATTATCTAACTGCAGAAAAGTATGCCGAAGATTTTCATTGTTTGCAGTCATTAACGCGCAGTTCAAAGGTTCAGAAAGTTAATTTTATGCCAGGTTTTACTGAAAAGACTGGCGGCCTTATAATCGATGATGAATGGAAAAAGCTTTCTTCTTATAAGGCAGACGGACATGTACTTGTGTTTACCTATAAGCGGAAAATGAATGCTTTTTTTGCCGCCTTAAATGAATATGCGGGTTTAATTTGTCATGGTGAAAAGAAACTTGATGTTATGGCTGCTCAGGGGCATGGTTTTGAAAGTGTATGCAGTGGTTTTGAGTCTTTTACTGCTAATTCATCTTTGAATGATGTGAATGTAAATTTTATAAAGCTTCCTTTTGTAAATCAGTATGAATGGGATTCTGTCATGAAAAACAGTTCCATTCTGTTTATCCGTGGCGAAGAATCTCTGTCCCGTGCGTGCCTTTCTGGCATTCCGTTTGTGTGGCATGCCTATCCGCAGAGTGATGAATATCAGCTTGTAAAAGTAAATGCACTTTTGGAACGTATGCGCTGTTGTTTTTCAGAACAGGATTTTTCTGTTATAGAAAAGGTATGGCTTTGTTTTAATATGCCCGAAAATCAGGTTTCAGAAAGTGATTTTAAGAATTCTGTTTATGATTTTTTATATTCTGCCAAAAGGCTTACGGAAGGTTTCAGAAAATTTGCAATGCAGCTGCAAAAAAACGGCGACCTTTGTGACAACTTAATGACATTTATTAATAAAAAATGTATAATCAGCTAATATATTTCGTAATCTATTTTTAGAGGTAATATTATGTTAATGACATCACAGTTAAAAGTCGGAACTGCTTTTATGTATGAAGGCAATGCACTTATCGTTCAGAAGATGCTTGGACAGCGTTCAGGACGTGCCGGAATGGTAACAAGTTTCCGTGTAAAGAATCTTGTAACAAATTCTACTATGGATTTGGGAATTGATGCCGGTGAAAAATTTGACGAAGTTGATTTGGAATCACACGTAACAAAATTGTCTTATGTTGACGGCGATACTTTTGTATTTATGGATCAGGATACATACGAACAGTTCGAACTTGCAAAGGAAGATTTAGGAGATTATGCAGGATATATCACTCCTGAAGATGACCTCGAAATCAACCTTACATTCTACGAAGGAAAACCAGTTGGTATCGATCTTCCTGTAAGAATTACAAGAACAGTTACTTACTGTGAACCTGGTGTAAAAGGTGATACTTCTGGAAAGTCTTTGAAACCAGCTACTCTTGATACAGGAATCGAAGTTCGCGTTCCTCTCTTCATCAATACAGATGAAAAAATCGTAATCGATTCAAGAGACGGATCTTTCATCGAACGTGCAAAATAATTTAATTCAGTTTACGTTTAGTGACTGAACTTTAAAATAATAAAGCCGTAGTTTTGGTTCTGTTCCGGATGGAATGCTAAAACTGCGGCTTTCTTTTTTTTGTTAGCTATTAACGGTAAAAATGTTTATAAATTTGTTCTGAATCCGACGTCAAGAGAAATTGCGTTCTGCCATACTGCACTTGAGAATTTCATGCATTTAATTTTTAACTGAGAGTGAATTTCTCCGGAAAGGAAATTTGTATAAATGTATGGAGTAACATTTATGTTAAATCCGTTCTCAAACATCTTGTCTGCTTCAAAAAGGTCATTAAAAGATTTTCCAGTAAGCGAAAGTGAAGCATGAGCTCCAAGTGTAAATGTTTTAGAACCGATAGTGAATCCTGTCGTATAAACGTTGCAGTCTAAACCAAGAGTGTCATCAATAAATAAAAATTTATCAACAGTTTTTTGTGGCAGACTGAAGAATGTAAAATTAAAATGCATCTGTCCGCTTATAAAACGAGGTTCAAGAAGAATGTATGTATCATCAGGATCCATAAAAAGATTGTCAGACATTTTTGAAGAAGTTAAATCATAAATTCCTGCCTGCAGGAAAAATGACTGTGTGTAGTTGTTTCCAAACAGAATTGTCGTTCCAAGGTGAAAATTTTCTTTCTGCCATGCTGCCTTGTAACTTGGATCGTCGTTTACGAAAGGAATTCCAACACCTCCTGCAATGTCAGCAGTAAAATATCGGAAAGTGCATCCAAAACGTCCGTCTGCATTAAAAACATAATACATTTCATCTTCATGATTTATATATAGGTAAAATCCTGCTGCCATTGGTTTTGAGTTAAAGACTACGATGTCAGAAAAACCAATTCCGAAATGTGGATAAAGAATTGAACCTGCCAGTCCCAGCCAGCTTTCTGTTATTTTAGATGCAACAGGTTCGGAACCGAAATATCTTTGAAGGAAGATGTCTGAACCGACAGGATCATATGTTCCCATAAAAATGCTGTAGTATTTCGTGCTGGTTGTAGACTGGTTTCTTAAAATTAAAGAGAGTTCGTCAATCTGGAAAATGGATTCTGTTTCATGAAAGATAGATTCGCTTAAAAGATTGTCTGTGTTCAATGAAAATTCCATATGAGACCAGATGTTTTTTCCGAAATTATACTGTCCCGAGAAAAAAGCCTGAAGTTTAAGATTTGGCTCGTATTCTGTTGCATTTTCATTGCCTGCATAGTTCAGTTTGCCTCCAGCGTATCCGCTGAAAAATGAAGCTGCATATGCCTGCCCTGCAATCATCAGAGTAATTAATATAATTGATGTTAATATTCGTTTCATACTTTTATCTCCGCAAAAAGACACTTTGTTACTTTAGTATTATCGGAAAGAATTGATATTTTCATTAAGAATTTTTTAAAAAATAAAAAATTTGATAGCGAAATTTCATAATATGTGGTATAAAATATAACAAGACGTTAATTAAAAAAATAAATATTTATAAAAATATCTTGAAAACTATTATTTTAGGTATATAATTAGGAATATGAGTGATTATCTTGACCCAAACAATGAAGAACTTCTCAAGGACTTTTTTGCAGAAGCTGAGCAACAGGTTGAACAGCTGGAAAGCAACATTCTCGTAATCGAAAACGATCCTACGAATCATGATGCTATCGATGAGATTTTTAGAGCTGCTCATACTTTGAAAGGTGGCTCCGCAACTGTAGAAATGATGGAATTATCTCATTTTACTCATACAGTTGAGGATGTACTTGATGAAATCAGGTCTGACAGACTGAAAGTTGATGAAGATGTTGTTGATTTACTTCTTACTTCTATAGATGTTATTAAGGCAATGCTTGAATCAAGACAGAATGGTTCTGTTTATGAAGAAAATATTGATTCAATCGTCAATAAGTTGCACGGATACATCCCGAATAAAGATTCTAAGGGACATGTCGTTGCAAAACCGGCCGCACCAGCTCCAAAACCGGCAGCACCTGTACAGACTTCACCAGCACCGGCTGCATCTGCAGGTTTGGAATTACCAGAGATGACTGATGAAGATTTTGCTGATTTAAAATCTGCATGTGAGCCTGGTCAGAAACTTTGGTGTATTGCCGTTAAATTTGATGAATCAAATCCAATGAATACTGTTGGCGGTATTCAGGTTTTTGCTGCGTTAAAATCAGTTGGAAATGTTCTTAAAACAGTTCCTGATTTTGATGCTCTTTACGAAGACCAGTTTTATGAAAATGTTTTTTATTACTTGGCTTCTTCGGAGACAGGATCTGCAATAGAAGATGCTGCATTCTTGAGTGATGTAACTCTTATTACAGATGCTCACGATATTTCAGCCGGTGCATCTGTATCTGCTAAAAAGACTGCTGAACCAGTCGCTAAAACTGTAGTTTCTTCGGCTTCTGTTGTAACTCAAAAAGTTGAACCAGCTCCAGTTGTTGAATCTGCACCAAAGGTAGAAAAAGCTCCTGCTGCAGAGGTTAAGGATGCAAAAGAGGTTAAAGACGTTAAGGAAGCAAAAGATGTAAAGGAAGTAAAAAAGGAAGCTGCTGCACCTGCTGCTGGACAGCATTCACAGCAAGGTTCTATCTTACGTGTTGATTCACGTCGTATCGATTACCTTCTTAATCTTATTTCCGAAACTGTTATTATTAAGGCTTCTTTCAATCAGCTTGCAGGTCAGCTTGGTAATTCTATGGTTACCTTCCAGACCATTCAGAGCGAATATAAAGATAAACTCAGACGTCTTTTTGATGAAATTCCTTCTTATCTGGAAAGTCTTCAGAATGGGGTTTCTGTAAATGATGTGAGAAAAGAGTTGATGAACGATTATGGCGATTTGGGTACTGTTTTCGATGCATTCGAATCAGAATTCAAACAGGTAAATGCTAAATTCCGTTCTAATACTCAAAATCTTGGTAGCGTAGCAAGTGAACTTCAGGAAGGTGTAATGAAAATCCGAATGGTTCCTATCAATCAGATTTTCAGCCGTTTCCCTCGTGTTGTTCGCGATTTGCAGCGTGATTTGAATAAGAAAATCAATCTGGTTATTGAAGGTGAGGAAACAGAACTTGATAAGTCTGTAGTAGAAGATCTTCTTGACCCGATTATGCATTGTGTAAGAAACTCAGTTGATCATGGTATTGAAATGCCTGAAACTCGTGTTGCAGCAGGTAAGCCGGAAACAGGAACTGTATTCCTTAGCGCTGCAAACGAAGGAAATATGATTGTCATCGAAATTAAAGATGATGGTGCCGGAATTAACGTAGATAAGGTAAAGGCTAAGGCTGTTGAAAAAGGTCTTATACATCCTGATAAGGTTATTACAGATCAGGAAGCATTCCAGCTTATTATGCAGCCAGGTTTCTCTACTGCAGATAAAATCTCGAATATTTCGGGACGCGGAGTAGGTCTTGATGTTGTAAGGACAATGATTACAAATCTTAACGGAACAATTTCTGTTAATTCTGTAAAAGGTGCCGGAACTACATTTACAATCCGTTTGCCACTTACACTTGCTATTATTCAGGGACTTCTTGTTCGTGTCGGAAAAGAAGTTTACTCAATCCCTATTGCAAATGTTATCGAAAGCCAGAGAATCAGTATGGATGAAATCAGTCATATTGATAATTATGAGATACTTAACGTTCGTAATGAAGTTATCAGTGTTCTCAGGCTTTCTAGATTGTTCGATATAAAGGAATCAGTTCAGAGTGATTATTGTTATATAGTAATCGTCGGAACTCAGGAGAAGAAAATCGGTGTTATGGTCGATGCATTGATTGGTGAAGAGGATGTCGTTATCAAGCCTTTGCGCGATCAATTTACTAATTCTCCAGGTATTGCAGGTGCGTCTATTCTGGGAGATGGTTCTGTATCCTTGATTATTGATGTTAGTCAGCTTCTTGAATTAGGTGTAAAGCAGGAAGTTATTGCCCAGGCTGAATTGCAGGCTGAAATAGAGCAGTCTTCTAATTAGTTTTAGTTGGAGTAAGGTCTATATATGGAATTAGAGTTACAAGTTGAAACAACTGATCAGGAAAAGAAAGTAGAAGATACTCAGACAAAGACAGATAATGTCATCGTCGTAGATTATAAGATGGTAACATTCTCTCTTGCCGGACGTGATTATGCAATTGATATTATGAATGTAAAAGAAATTGCTAAAGCAGGCAGATTTACTTATGTTCCTAATACATTGCCGTTCGTTCTTGGAGTATATAATCTGCGTGGTGAAATTATTCCTATTCTGGATTTGCGCCTGTTCTTTAATATTGAAATTCCTGAACGTGATGAAAACAAGCTGGAAAGTCTTTTGATTCTCGATGTAGGGGATCAGAAATTTGGTGTTGTAGTAGATAAGATTGATAAGGTTATTGGTGTTCAGAAGAGCACAATTCAACCTCCTCATCCTTTGTTTGGTGATATAAGTATAAAATATATCAGCGGTGTTGTTGAATGTAACAACAGACTGTATGTAATTCTTGATGTTTCTAGAATTTTCTCTTCAAAAGAAGAAAAGGAAACAGAAGCAAAGAAGAAAGAAAGTATGAAGTTTTCTACGCGTGGTGGTATGCCTCATCTTTCTGGTGCCTTAAAAGCAGGTGCTGATAAAAAGGTGTCTGTAGCTAAAGCTGCACCTGAGCAAAAGCCTAAGGAAAACTCAGTTGAGAAGAATCTTCCTTTTATTAAGGAAAGTCTTGCAAATTACAAGAAATTCTACACTTCTGAAATTAATGAATCGTGGGTACGACATAGATTCAATGAGTGGTGTGAAACAAAGAACAATGAAAATGCTCAGATTCAGAATGAAAATGAAGCAGAGCAGTTCTTGAGTACTTTCTGGTCTTCAAATACAGATAAATGGTGGACCAAAGAGTTTGCGGATCAGGTTTACAATATTTTGCCTGATAATTCCGCTAAGCAAATTATTGTATGGAATCCGGGATGTGGTAAAGGAATAGAAACTTATTCATTGGCGTGTATTTTGAAAAAAAGGTATCCAACTGCAAAAATCAGAATCTATGCACAAGATATAGATTTGCTTGCAGTCTCAAATGCAGCCTTGATGAGTGTTCCTTCAAATCTGTCAGGACAATGGTATAGTTCTTATTTGACACGGAAAACAAATGGGGAGTATACTTTTAGTCAGGACATTAAGGATTCTGTATTGTTTGAATATCATGATTGTAAGAACACAAATGCACTGCCAATGGTAGACATTGTTTTTGCCAGAGATATTCTTTCATTGCTTGAAGAGGCTTCTCAGAAAGCTGTGATTGCAGACTTTCAGGAAAAGATGAAGGGAAATGCAATCGCCATTCTCGGTGAGAATGAAACAATGCCGTCTGAGTTTAGATTTGGCGAAAATACTAAAGGTGCGCTTGTGGCGTATACAAAAGAATAATAGGGGAAAAACATGCGAGTAGAGTATATTAACCCGTTTGTAGAGACTTCATTCCGTATTTTGCAAGAAGTTCTTGGTGGTGCGGAAGTTAGACGTGGGGATTTGTACCTTAAATCAACAGCCATGCCAGTAATGGGTGTTGCTGCTTTGGTAGGTCTTGCAGGTGATGTTGAAGGCCGTGTATTGTTTGATATGACAATGGAAACAGCACTTAACATTGCTTCAAAAATGAATGGTGAGATTCTGCCTGCTTTTGATGATTTGGCAAAAGCAACAATCAGTGAGCTTGCAAATCTTATTACTGCACAGGCTGTTACAAAGCTTCATGAGTTAGGATTTAAATTTGACCTTACTCCTCCTGCTTTGTTTGTTGGTCAGAAGATGGAAATTGCTGCTCTTGGTGGTACAACAGACAGTGTAGAAGCTTTAATTGTTCCATTAATTTCAGAATGTGGAAAAATTGAAGTAAACGTATCAATAAGAGAAAGGACATAATAACAGGAGAAAATATATGAAGACTACACAAGATTATCCAACAATTAACGACAGACCGCCTGAGGGCAGAAAAGATGACGGAACTTCATACAAAGTTCTTGTTGTTGATGATTCTATGTTTGTTGCAAAACAGCTTGGTCAGATTTTAACAAGTGAAGGTTATGAAGTTGTTGCAACTGCCGTTGATGGTGTTGACGGTGTTACTAAATACAAGGAACTTGTTCCTAATGTAGACTTGGTAACAATGGATATTACAATGCCTAAAATGGATGGTATTACTGCACTTGAGCAGATAATGGCTTTTGATAAAAATGCAAAAGTTGTTATGGTAAGTGCTCTTGGAAAAGAGGAACTCGTAAAGAAATCTCTTGTTGTTGGTGCAAAGAGCTATATCATTAAGCCTCTTGACAGAAAGAAGGTTCTTGAAAGAATAGCAAAGATTCTTCAGTAGCTTGTATGCCGTAATTATTTTACGGACGATACACTATGAAAATCTGGAAGGCTGGCTGTATTTTTTCAGTCATTTTTTTTATTTTAAAAATATCTAAGATAATCTAAAGGATTGTATATGAGTTTTGAGCGAAAAAGCGGTGTTCTTCTGCATCCTACGTCTCTTCCGGGAAAGGCTGGAATTGGTACTCTTGGAAAAGAGGCATATAAATTTATAGACTGGCTGGAAAGTGCAGGGCAGTCTTTGTGGCAGATTCTTCCATTGGGACCGACTGGCTATGGAGATTCTCCTTATGCATCTTTTTCAACATTTGCAGGAAATCCGCTGCTTATTGATTTTGATTTTCTTGTAGAAAAAGGCTGGGTAGAAAAAAAGACTGTTGCAGTTCCTGACTATATAAAACCGGATGGAAATGTGGATTTTGGTTCGGTTGTCTGGTGGAAAATGCCTGTTTTAAAAACTGCTGCCTCTTATTTTATGGAAAATGCAACTGATGAAGATAAAAGGGCATATAAATCATTCTGTAAAAAAACTGACGGCTGGCTTGATGATTTTTCGGTTTTTATGAGCATCAAACAGTTTTATGATGAAAAAGCCGCAGAAGAAAAGCCTGTAAGTTCAATGTGGAATGTTTACTGGCCAAAAGAACTTGCAGCTTGCAAAAAAGAGGCTGTTCAGGAATGGAAAAAGGCTCATTTTCATGAAATAGAGGAAATAAAAATAATTCAGTTCTTTTTTGACGTGCAGTGGGCGGCATTAAAAGAATATGCAAATTCAAAAGGAATTAGTATTATCGGAGATATTCCAATTTTTGTAGCTCCTGATAGTGCCGATGTATGGTCTAATCAAAAACTTTTTTATGTTGATGAAAACGGCATTCCGAAAGCAGTTGCAGGAGTTCCGCCTGATTATTTTTGTGCAGACGGACAGCTTTGGGGGAATCCGCTTTATGACTGGGAACAGATGAAAGCTGACGGGTATAAGTGGTGGATTAACCGTATAAAACGTGTACTTGAATTAACAGACATCCTTCGTATTGACCATTTCCGTGGTTTTGAATCTTACTGGTCAGTTCCTTACGGTTCAAAAAATGCAATTAACGGAGAATGGAAAAAAGGTCCGGGACAAGATTTATTTAAGGCAATCAGACGGAAACTTGGGGATGTAGGAATTATTGCAGAAGATTTGGGAATTATCACTGAGGAAGTTAGAAAACTTCGTGTTGACTGTAAACTTCCTGGAATGAAAGTTTTGCAGTTTGCATTCAGTATACAGGAAGCTTCTGAAAACGGAATGAAAAATTCTTTTCTTCCTCATATGTTTGAGACAAAAGATTGTGTCGTATACACTGGAACACATGATAATGATACTCTTCAAGGCTGGCTTGAATCTTGTGATGAAAAAACTCTTGTTCTTGTTGCAAGTTATTTTAAGTCATGCAGAATTTCTTTTGCAAAAGCAAAGACTCTTGTTGCAAGTGGGGAACTTCGTAAACTGATGATTAATGCCGTAATTTCTTCAAGTGCCGTGCTTGCCGTTATTCCTATGCAGGATATACTCGGAACCGGAAGTGAAGGTCGTATGAATATGCCTTCTACCACCGGTGCCAACTGGAGCTGGAGAATGCCTAAGGGGAGCCTTAAGAAATCTTCAGCTGAGGAGTTAAGATTTGTTTCTGAACTTTACGGAAGAAACGGTTTGAAACCCGAAATCTGTTAGCAAAATTAATATATTACATCGACATCACGCGAAAAATATCTATCTTAGTATTACCAACTAGTATCTGCGGACAATATTTTCCGCTCAGGGCAAGCATGGCGAACATATAAAGACAGTTGTCGTAGTAGCGGCGTTCGCCTGTTCTGAGCGGAGTTTCCCAGAATCTTCGTACTATTATTTCTGCTTCTTTTTTGCAGTTTTTGCTGCAGGCTAAAGTTGCCTGTGCAAGGGTTGCAAGAAGTCCTATAGGGTGCAGTGCTTTTTCCTGTGTTGGAGTTCCGTCTATTTCGTATTTCATGAAATCTTCGGTTGGAATGTTTGCAAAGAATTTTACGATATTGTCGGCAATTTTTGAAAATTTTTTCTGAGATTCTGTCTGCTGGTTGTTTTTATTATGACTATTAATTTCTTCCTGCCACAAAAAGTCAAGTCCAATATTAGCGGCTGTTCTGTATGCGTCGCTGTAAAAGTCTCCGTGTTCATTTTTAGGACCAACAGTTTTAGGTGTTCCATCAAAATTTGCATATTCTGGATTCATTCCTGTTTTTGGATGACAGCATTTTATTAAAAAGTCACGGCTTGCTTCTTCCGCACGTTCCCAGAATGGTCTGTCGTTTTCATCTGCCCAAATTGCGAAAAATCGGTAGAAGTGCATGAGATGGTAAGACGGATCCGAAAAATCACAGCCTGGAACAAAACGAATTAAGGCAGTGTCTTTTGTCCACATTGGTATTTCATGATGAAGACAGGTCCTAAGAATTTTTCTTGCCTGCATCTCGTAATTGAACAGGGAATCGCCTTCTTCGTTGCCCCATAATTGTCCTGCAAGAAAAAGTGCCATTGCAAAAAATTCTTCTCCATCTGGAGCAGGACCCCAGGCATTCTTTTTTCCGTCTGGAGCAACTGACCATGCAAAATAGCCTTTCATCGGACCTTCTGACATATACATGAATTTCATGGCAAATTTCCAGAGACGGTCAAAATAATCTTTTCTGTCCATAAGAACGCTTATCATCATGGCATACGAAATGCCTTCTGTTCTTGCGTCGCAGTTGCCTGTATCCATAAAATATCCGGTATCTTCAAGACCTTCAAAGTAGAAGCGGTTCATTCCTTCAAAAATAGAATAAAAAGTATCATTAACGCGGTTTTCAATTTCTTCTTCAGAATAACCGTATTCAAGAAAGGTGTTTTTCATAGTATGCCTCAGAGTTTAATTTGTGTTTTTTATGACAGGCTCATAAATTTTAGTTTTTTGAGCCTTTAATTATGTGCGTTTTCTGAATTTTAGTGAGTCGTCCATTCAATAGCCATCTGACGTAATTCCGCAGAGGATGCGCAGTGAAGTTTTACCTTTATGTTTTCCTTGTGTGTATCGATGGTTTTTATACTAAGATTCAGTTTGTTTGCAATTTCAACAGTGCCAAGACCTTTGCCGATTAATGTGAAAATCTGAAGTTGGCGGTCTGACAGAGTAGAAATTGTATCGTAAGGTTCAGAAGGGGAATTCTTTAATCCGCTCTTTGCATCTTTAGAAAGTTCCTTAAGTCTTTCCTGTTCGCTGCGGCTCAGGTAGATTCCGCCTTGCATTACAGTCTGTATCGCGTTTGTTACCTGAGTTTCTGCTTCGGCCTTCATAATGTAGCCTTTTGCACCTGCTTTAAGTGCTCGTTCTGCATAAAATCGTTCATCATGCATAGAAAGTACAAGAACTTTTGTCTGTGGTGAACAAATGTTTATATCTTTTATAAGCTCAAGACCGTCTTCCTGTCCAAGATTTAAGTCAACGATTGCAAGAGAAGGCTTTGTTTCATTTAAGAGAGAAATTGCTTCCTGCCTGTTTTTTGCCATGCCGACTACGGTATAAATTTTCTGTGTTTCTATGAGCTGTGATAATCCCCTGCTGAACAAAGGATGATCATCAATAATAATAACTGTATATGCCATAGTTAAATAATAACACAAAATATTTTAAAATGGTATAATATTTTGATATTAAAATGGTATAATAATTTTCATGAGAATTGGACTTATAGTAAATATCCTTGACGAAGCATATCAGCTTTCTGTTTATAAAGGAATAAAAGGTCGTGCAAAACAGCTGGGAATAGATTTAATATGTTTTCAGCAGGAAAATACAAAATTTTCTACAGGTTCGCTTATTTCAAATTTTCCCGATAAAAAATTTTTTGATATAGACGGAATGATTTTACTTACTTCCGTAATTATTGACAGTTCGGAAATTAACTACGAGGAAGATGTTAAGAGAATCTGGGGAAATCTGCCTGTTGTTTCAGTCGGACAGAAAATTCAGAATGTTCCTTCCATTATGATACAGACAGACGGTTCCATGAAGCAGCTTGTAGAACACCTTATTCTGTTTCATAAGTACCGCAAATTCGTGTTTATAGGCGGTGCACAGAATCATCATGACGCAATTTCCAGAGAAACGATTTTTGTTCAGACAATGCAGGCATATCAGGCGTGGTTTCCGGATCTTGAATATAAGATTAAGTATGGTGGTTTTACGGAAAATGGCGCAATTCAGGCAATGAATGAATATGTAAAAGAAAATCCACATAATCAGCCGGATGTAATTGTTTGCGCTAACGATAATATGGCTCTTGGAATTTATAAGTATTTCAAAATGAACCGCGATAATCCAAGCGTAAAAGAATGTCCTGTTACCGGTTTTGATGATGTTCCTCAGGCTCGCTTTGAACTTCCTCCTCTTACAACTGTAAGCCAGCCGATGGAGGAAATAGGAGTATGTGCAGTCGATTCTTTGCTGGAAATAATTGACGGTAAAAAAGTTCCTCAGGAATCATATATCGAATCAAAAGTTGTAATCAGAAAATCGTGCGGATGTTCAGAAATTGAAAGTAATGAGCCTTTTTCTTCGGAAAGTGATGCCGCCTATTTTGAAAAAATTCAGCTTGAATATCTGCTTTCTGAACGGCAGCTTAGAATGGTGAATCATGTTGAACAGGATTTGAACTATGCCCAGACTTTGGGAAGACTTCGCTATTCAATTAACGAAAATCTTGAACAGCTGGAAGTTCCTGATTTCTGCATTCTTAAATTCGTAAGTTTTGACGGAAAGATTATAGATCCGGAAAGTGGCAGTGCGTATGTAAATGCGGTTTATCTGCGTAAAAATTTTAAGTATGAACCGTCTGCTGAATTTATAGGTGCAATTCCTCTTGGCGATTTTTATAGAAAATACTTAAAGCGTGAAGCTTCGGAATCTGAATCTTATGTATTTAAATATCTTACGGCGGGAAAAGAAATTATCGGCTGCATTTTATATGAATCCAACGAAAATTATCTGCCGTATCTGTGTTCTATAGGAATAAGTATTGCTCAGACAATCAACCGTATAAATGCCTTTGAAGAAAGAAAAAAACATTCGGAATTTCTGGAAAGCGAAGTTCAGAAACGGACAAAAGAGCTTATAGAAGCAAACAATAAACGAATGGAAGTAGAGGCGGAAGTTCTTAAAATAAGCGAAATTGAACGCCAGCGGTTTAGTAACGATTTGCATGATGATATATGTCAGAGGCTTGCGGGTATTTCCATGCTGTGCAGAAGTTATTCAAATCAGCAGGAGCCTATTCAGAAAAGTCAGATGGTTGAACTTGCAGAACTTATTTCCGATACCTTGCAATGTACCCGTCAGTATGCGCATAATTCGTATCCTGTTGAACTGGAAAGTCTTGGAATGAATCATAGTTTGAATAATTTGTGTAATTCGTTCGAAGTTCAGTCGGGAATAAAATGTGTTTATGAATGGAAACTTTCTGATGATATATATTTTGATAAGATTGAAAAACTGAATATTTTCCGTATAATTCAGGAAGCTTTACATAATGTAATGAAGCATTCAAATGCAACCGAAGTAAATGTCCGTGTAAGGGCAAAAGATGATGTTGTTTTTGTAGATGTCTGTGATAATGGAAAAGGCATTCACCAACCGTCCGACAAACCTAAAGGACTTGGACTGAATTCCATGCAGTACAGGGCAAATCAGATTGGGGCAGCGTTCAATATATATAATAATACTCCGAACGGCACGTGTATCGAAGTAAGCCTTGACCGGAGCCAGAAAAAATCGGAAGAAAATCAGAATGAAATCGAAAATGTAAAAGGGGAATCCAATGGATAATAATGATAATATTATCGAAAAGAATGATGAAAAAAACATCGGAAAAAAAACAAATGCATTAATGCAGCTTATTCAAATTTATTTTACCATGGCTAAAATCGGAATGTTCACTTTTGGCGGCGGCCTTGCAATGATGCCTATGATGCAGACAGAATTAATACAAAAAAGACAATGGATTACCGACGAAGAACTTATGGATTATTATGCCATTGGACAGTCAACACCTGGAATTGTTGCCGTTAATGTTTCAACTTTTGTCGGTTATAAACTTGCAGGTATCTTGGGCGGAATTGTCGGCACTCTTGGAATGGTAACTCCTTCTCTTATTATAATAATGATTCTTGCAGGACTGATTAATTCAATTGATGATATTCCTGCTGCACAAAAAGCAATGAAAGGTATAAATGTTGCAGTTGCAGCTCTTTTAACGACAGTTATTGTGCGTTTTGCAAAAAAATCGGTAAAAAATCTTGCAGGAGCAGTTTTAATGGCAGTTTCTTTTGTTCTTGTGTTTGTTTTTAAGCTGCCAACATTTATCATTATTCTTGCAGTGATTGCTGGTGGTGTTATTTATGCGGCTTGTACTTCAAAATCAATTAATAAATCAATAAACAAAGAGGAAAAATAAAATGACAGACGTTTCACTTTTCTGGCTTTTCTGGACTTTTTTTTATATAGGACTTTTTACAATTGGCGGCGGTGTTGTTGCCATTACGCTTATGCAGCAGACAATTGTTGCAAAGGGCCTTATCGCTTCTGAACAGTTTTATAATATGGTTGCAATTTCTGAAAGTACGCCCGGTCCTCTTGGTGTAAACATGGCAACTTATATCGGCTACAATCTTTACGGAATTCCAGGTGGAATAATCACAACTCTTGGCGAGATACTTCCTTCTATAATAACTATTCTGATAATTGCAATGTTCTTAAAATCTTTTCACGAAAATAAATATGTAAAGACAGTTCTTAGTGTAATGAGGCCAGTTTCTACAGGAATTATTCTTGTGCCTGCCGTTAATATTTTTATACTTGCACTTATGAATCTTCCTGCTTCACCTGCAGCCTTTACTAATATTCAAACCTGGCAGACTTTGTTTAAGTGGCCGTCTCTTGCAGCCTATGCGGTGTTTGCCTTTGCACTTTTTAAATTTAAACTGCATCCGATTTTTATAATTGTTGCGGGTGCGTTTTTTGGAATACTGTTCCTTTAATTTTTTTGACCATTCATATTTCTTATGTTAAGATATAACAGTTTATTATTGTTTTTCTTAAGGACTGAGTATGAATGATGAAAATCCTATTTACGGCCGTAAAGTTTTTTTTGTAAATCCATCTTTGTTTATTGAACATTTTATCTGTGAACAGCTTGAAGATCAGGAATACGAAGTTTACGTTATAAACGATTATAAAGTTGCAAAGCCAGTTCTTGCTCAGTATAAAGATGCATTGTGTTTCTTCGGTATTGATTCAGAAATGTCCTTTTCGGAATGGTATAATTATATAAAGTCCTATTCCGAAGATGAATCGCTTAAAACAATTTTTATAGGTATTATATCAGAAGCCGCAAAACCCGTTGACCGCGAAAAATTTCTATATAATTTAAAACTTCCC
>CAMOWQ010000046.1 GCA_946628495.1 uncultured Treponema sp.
GTTTTTTGACTGGCAGCGATTTTTTGTGTATGCCTGTATTTATAATGCGTTTGTCTTGTATAAACATGAGATTAAAAAAAATGCATGGTAAAAATATTAAAAATTGGGGAATATAAAAAGCGTAGCAGAGTTCGGATTTTGAGCAGCATTGAAGCCGAGTGTGCCGATGAACGCTTAATAAGCCGGCTTGGAGAATATACAATGTTAAGCAGTTTTTCTTTGTAAAACTGCAGGTAAGCCCAAAACAAGCTAACGGTAAAGTTGGAAGTCACAGGGCTTGCTGGTGGAGCAAAATACGGTTTCTGTGAGAGCATTTTATTAAAATTGTCTGTTTATATATTTTCACCATGCATTTTTGCTTCAAGCTGTTCTGCTGTAACTGCTGTAAGTTTTCGTTTTGCTAATTTTTCTGTTAGTTCTTTGGCTGGCATTTCTTCAAAAACGATTAAACCGTTGCCGGAAAGTCTTTCGTGTAAGGTGCCGCCGCAGTCATAAATCTGTTTGGCAAGTTCAAAGGCATAATCAACATCAGAAAGAAGTTTTCCGTTAAGTTCAATGTTCATTCCTTTAAGATATTTATGCTTTGGCATTGGAGAAGTTTTTCCGTATAGACGCTTGATTTTTTCGGTCATTTCTCTTTTATATGCACGTTCTTCTGCCTGAATAAGCATCTGTTCGCTGGAAACAAAAAGTCCTTTGTTCTGAGTCATTATTTCTTCTACAGAAATGCCTTTTTCGTGACACAGTTTTTTAAGGCAAAGCATTGTCATCATTGCATCATCAACCGATTTATGCGACTGAAATTTTGCAACATTTACGCCAAGTTTTTCTGCCCAGACCTTAAGTTTTGCCTTTTCGCCTTTTTCCTGTTCAAGAATTTTTTCAACATCAAAAGCGCGAAACTGCATAAACGGAAGGTTGTAGCGTTCGCAGGCAGAATTTACAAATCCTACATCATTTGAAACGCTGAATCCTGCAATATAGCGGTTGCCCGTAGTAAAAAGTTTTTTGATAGATTTATAATAACCTTCAAAATTTGGTTTTGTTCTGAAATAATCTTTTGAATAGGCCAGATGGCATTCATTTTTCGGAGAAAGCAGGTACCAGTCAAATTCACATTCAGGATTCATGATAACATCTTCGCTTTCGATAACGTTTAAATCATCATCGCAGATTACATAACCGAGTGAACAGATTTTTCCTATACCGTCAAAAGTGTTTGCACATTCGCAGTCAAAAAAAACGAAAGATTTATGATTCATGAATACTCCTGTGTAAGGCCGTCTGGCAGGCGGCCGGTGTTTTATTTTGTACCTGTTATTTCTGCAGCGCGTTCCAGTGCCGACTTAATGTTGTCAAAAATATTTTCGCGTCCAAGTTTGTCTGCCATACCTGTTTTTTCGCAAAGCATGTACGGCTGTGTGTGTATGCCCGAAAGTATAATCGTAATGCCTTTTCTGTCGCAGGCAGCCTTACACTGTTCAAGGGCTTTTAATCCACCTGCATCAAGATAAATTGTATTTCTCATGCGAAGAATAATTGCCTTACAGTCTGTCTGTGCTCTTTCAGTTGCAAGTTCAAACTTTCGTACAGTTCCAAAAAATAAAGGTCCTTCTATTTCATATACAAGAACACCTTGTGGAATGTCAAGGCGTTCTTCAATTCCGCCTGCTTTTATTCCGCCAACCAATGTTTCTTTGTCGTTCTGTACATCCGAAAGATCAATCATCTTTTTAATAAAGAAGAATGCTGCAAAACCAAGTCCAACTTCAATGGCAACCGTCAAATCAATGAATACTGTAATAAGGAATGTAACAGCAAGTACGCAGATATCTGATTTCTGGCCTTTCAAAAGTGAGCGTACGGCAGGAATACCAGCCATGTTCCATGCAACACTCACAAGAACTGCTGCAAGGGCTGCCATAGGAATGTATACTGCAAAACGTCCCAAAACAATCATAATCAAAAGAAGGGTAAGCGCGTGAATAATGCCGGCAACTGGAGTTTTTCCACCATTTTTGATGTTTGTTGCTGTTCTGGCAATTGCACCTGTTGCAGGAATTCCGCCGAAAATTGGAGAGGCAATGTTTGCAATTCCCTGTGCTATAAGTTCCATATTTGAATCATGTTTTGTACCGGTCATACCGTCTGCAACGACTGCACTCAAAAGAGATTCAATTGCTGCAAGAACTGCAATAGAGATGGCCGTTGGAAAAAGTTTTACAATCACAGAAATACTGAAAGAAGGAAACTGTGGTGCTGGTAATGAAGATGGAATTGAACCGTAACGGCTTCCGATTGTTGCTGTTTCCCAGCCTACTGTTTTTTTAATTATAAGGTCTGCAACTGTTGCAAGAATGATAACAACAAGGCTTCCTGGAATTCTTTTTGTAATCTTTGGCCAAAGAAATATGATTGCAAGGCATACTGCAGCCATAACTGTTGAATACCAGTTTATTGTCGAAATAGAACGTGCATAAACGATGATTTTTCCAAGAAAATCACCCGGCATTTTGTCGTATGCTTTTCCCATAATCATCATCGGCTGTGAAAAATCTGGAACAAGGCCTAGAAAATCACCAATTTGTCCTGCTGCAATTGTAACTGCAATGCCGGCTGTAAATCCTGTAACAATTGTATATGGAATGAATTTTACAAGTCCGCCCATTTTGAATGCGCCAAGGAGAATCAGCAGAATGCCTGCCATTATTGTTGCAGTAACAAGTCCTGAATATCCGAATTCCTGTACAACTCCGTAAACGATTACTGCAAATGCGCCTGTCGGTCCGCCAATCTGTACGCGGCTTCCACCAAATGCAGAAATACAGAATCCTGCAACGATTGCTGTAAAAAGTCCGCGTTCTGGAGAAACACCGCTTGCTATTGCAAATGCGATTGCCAGTGGAAGGGCAACAACTCCGACTATAATTCCGGCAATTAAATCCTGCATGAATGTTTTTGCGGAATAGCCTTCTTTTAATGAATTAATAAGTTCCGGTTTCATAAAAAAATCCTTTTATCGTATTTAAAATCTGGCTCAAAAAAATGATTTTGAGAGCTTCTTATAAGAAAAGAATGTAATATTCTGCTGTTTTTTTGCAGATTTTGCAATATAAACTTTTGCTTGAAGTTTTCAATTAAGGCTTTATAATTTTTAATATGAAACTTATAAAAAAAATAATCATCATACCGGCTGTCATAATTGGCGGTTTTGCCTTTGTTGTAGTTGCTTTTTTCTTATTTCTTACAATTATCGAATACAGACCATCTCCTGTAGAAGAAATTACGGTTTCTAACGAAAAAGGACGTAAACTGGAAAAAAATATTCCATGTTCAATTCTTACGTGGAATATCGGTTATGCGGGGCTTGGTAAAAACGAAGATTTTTTTATGGACGGCGGAAAAATGGTTCAGCCTGAATCAAAATCTGTCGTAATGAAATATTTTGATGGAATTAAGCAGACAATAGATTCTAATCCAACGGATATTCTTTTTATTCAGGAAATTGATGTAAAATCAAAACGAACAAGAAATATAAATCAATATGAAGAATTAAAGGCGTTCACCGAAAAGAACAGTGCGTTTGCGTTAAATTATAAATGTGCTTTTGTTCCGTTCCCGCTTCCTCCTATGGGGCATATTGAAAGCGGCATTGCCATTTTTACAAAATATGAAGTATCGTCGGCAGAACGTCGTGCCCTTCCTGTTCCTTTTAAGTGGCCTGTCCGTGTTGCAAATATTAAACGCTGTATTCTGGCAGAAAGAATTCCTGTTTACGAGAACGGACATAAAACCGGAAAGGAACTTGTTCTTGCAGATTTTCATCTGGAAGCTTTTGATAATGGCGAAGGAAAAATTGCCCAGACAAAAGCCCTTATGGATTTCTTGAATGCTGAATATGCAAAAGGAAATTATATAATTGCAGGCGGTGATTTTAACCAGAAATTTCCGGGCTCTACGGCTTTTCCTGCAGTGTGGCCGGATGGATGGCTTCCGGGACAGCTTGATGCTTCAATGCTTGACGAAGGCTGGGAGTTTGCCTTTGATGATTCAAAACCTACCTGCCGTTCTGTTGAATTTCCGTATGTCGGCGAAAAAGCAGATAATCGCGACTGGCAGTATCATGTAATTGACGGTTTTATAGTTTCTCCGAATGTTCATAAAAAACAAGTCCGGGTTATAGACGAAGATTTTAAGAACTCCGACCATAACCCGGTTTACATGAATTTTATACTTGAATAAAAATCTGAATCTGTCTTTTATCTTTTTGCTGCAGGAAGTTCAATAATTCCTCCTGCGGCAGTAAGAGGCACGTATTCAGGAACCTGTCTTCCGTCCCATTTCTTTGCCTTTTCAAGTTCTATTTCAAGTTCCTTAAGTTTTATTTCGACCTGATAGTTCTGAGCAACCTTTGCATTGTAGTAGGCAAGGGCATCTGCTTCAACTTTTTTTGCTTCTGCTTCTTTTTGAGCTTTGATTAAGGCAGCTTCGGCTTCCTGTTCAATTGCAGCTTTCTTAGCTTCAGCTTCCTTTACCTGCTTTTGTGCATTCTGTTCAGCAAGTTTAAGATCCTGTTCAGCTTTTTTTACTTCCTGAGCGCGGTTTGCAGTTTCTTTAATCTGTTTGTCAAAATCGTCAGACCAGTCCCAGTTTGTAATTGTTGTCTGTGAAATATCAATAGGATAGTCAGACATTCTCGAAAGCATTGTTTCTGCAACGCGGCTTGTAACTTCATTCTGTTTTTCTACAAGGTCGTAAATTGAATACTGACCTACAGTTTCTTTAAGAGAGGCTTTTACGTTATCGCGCATTGCACTCTGAATTACTGCATCGTTCTGATAGCGGGTTACAATATCCATAATGCGTTTTTCGTCATAAATATATCGGACAGCAACTGTACTTCCTACTGTCTGCATGTCTTTTGTAATTGCGCCGTCGCTTCCGCAGGTAAAAGAAACTTCGTAAGTCTTTGGTTCAAGACGGAATTTTCTGATTTTTGTGATGAATGGTGCATGGAATTTTAATCCTGGCTGAATAACATCACCTTCTACCTGTCCGAGTGTAACCTTAACTCCTCTCTCGTTTGGAGAGATTACCGTACATGAATTGGTGCAGAGAATGAATGCAATCAGAATAATGACTGCACTGATGATGAGTGTTTGTAGACCTTTTTTGTTCATAGCATCTCCTGTGTAAGTCCCTTGTAAGAACTATAAGTTTTTTATAAGCAACAGTTGTGGTACTGTTACAATCACAAAGAAAATAAGGCTTATCCAGGTAAACGTAATGATGAATTTCATTGTTTTTCCCGGATATTCGCGCAAATAAAGCCTTAGATTTATGACACTTGCAAGCGAACCGATAATCGAACACAAGCCAGCGCTATCAAGTCCGTACAACAAGGCACGGAGATTTTTCGTAAACGGCCACAAAACAATGGATGCAGGAACGTTTGATATAACCTGACTCAAAAGTACACTCCATGCATACTCATGTCCGCCAACCGATTTTTCAAGAAATTCAGAAATTTTAGGATTTCCGCACAAAGAAGAAGAAAATACAAAAAAACAGAAGAACGTAAGCAGAAGCACGTAATCTGTTTTGCGTAAAATTGCACGGTCAAAAATCAAAAGAGAAACAGCTGTAACTGCAAGCGTTACCGGCCAGAGTTTTGTTCTTGTAACGATTGTAGTCAATATAATTACAAAAAGACTGATATAAAGAATTCTTTTTTTTCTGCCTTCTTCTGTCCATTCGTGGCAGATGTTTTTTGTATCAATTTCAATCTTTTCATGAATATCTTTTCTGTACAAAAACAGAATGAAACAGATAAGAAAAAACAGGCTCATAAGATTCAGTGGAAGCATCATCAGCATAAAATCCGAAACAGGAATTCCGCTTCTTGTAAAAAGGTACAGATTCTGCGGACTTCCAAAAGGGGTAAGCAGGGAACCGCGGATTGCAGCAATGTTTTCAAAAGTAAGGACTGGAAGAATCAGTTTTTCCTTGCCGCCAGCCCTGAAAAGAATGATTGTAACAGGAACAAAAATAATCAGGGAAACGTCGTTTGTTACAAACATTGAACTGTAAAATACAGAAAAAACGAGGAATGCAGTAAGTCCAGGCATACCGTTAATCCGCGAAATGCGTTTTAATAGAGGGGAAAAAATATTTTCGTTCTTAAATCCTTCCAGAACCGAAAGAAGCATGAATAAAGTTGCAAGCGTTTTCCAGTCTATTTCGGAAAGCAGTGCAACAGACGGCGGAGTTATAAAAAGAGATGCAATGGCAGCAATAAGTGCAACAGAAAGCATTACTTCTTTTTTTAATAGTCTAATGAATGATGAAATAATAGGTGTCACAATTTGATAATTGCATTTTGTATAAACTAAGTCAATATTTTTGCTTGATGTAAATATCGTTATATTTTATTATTAAACAATAATGCGAGAAGATGACAATAGTTCTTTCGACAGGCTTGTAGCAGGAATTAGTTCTGAAGACCGGCAGAAAATGCTTTCGCAAATTCAGGCAGTTGGTCAGGAACCTGTAACTTTTGTTACTTCGGAAGATGAAAAAGCTGAATTTACACTGAATCTGACGAACAAGCTTAAAAGTGAATCTGTATTTTACCGTTTCTTTATTTTTCTTCGTGCTTTTATAATTAAGGAAAAGCCAGAGAAAATCTATAATAATGACCTTTTGAATGATATAAGTAAGAATGTAATCAGACTGCATCCGAATCTTATCAATAATAAAACAATGATTCTTGAATCAATCTTTTACGAACGTCTAAAGGCTCTTCAGGAAGCAGCTGTTTTTTTTAAGCCTTATTTTACATTTATAAAAGATGATTTTGGCGCATTTTATGTTTTCCTTGGTTCTATAGTTGTTCCAGATTATACAGAATCTATTGAACAGGAAGCAGATCCGTTTCTTCTTGGTTTTGACAGGGAAGCAACTCCAGAATTAAGGAATCAACTCTTAAAAAAGGTTGATGATTTTCTTAAAAATATTCCTCCGGATGTAAAACATACCCTTTATGAAGCCGTAAATGCCGTAAACTGGCTCATGCTTTTTTCGGAATTGCCGTTTAATCATTTTATTTCGCAGTTTACCGATTTTTTGGGAACAGGATATTCGTGTCCATATATGAATGCGCGGAATGATTATAATATGTTTGCATCTCTTTTTGCGAATATAAGGCCAGTTTCAAGCGATGTTTTGCAGGCAATCTGTCTTTTTTCTCAGCGAAAAGCATCAAAATCTGATTATGGTGATAAAAATGTTTCGCGCATAGTTTCAGATTTTCTTGTAAAGGCAAATACCTGTTTTTCTGTTATTCAGGATTTTGTTTATAATGTGCCTGTTCTAAAAATTGGAAAGATTATTAACAATGATTATGAATGGAATCCAGAAAATCCTGCCGGTGCAGAATCGTGGTTTGTTTCATATAAAACTCAATGGAAAAAAACTATAGAGGTTCGCTGGAATGAATGGAATCGTGAAAGAAAAAAACGTCTTCTTGCAACTTCGTTAAAAACTGATTTTCATCTTGAAAGTTTTCCTTATCTTCCGTATCGACCGTGGACAGAAATATGGTCAAAGGTTAGTTTCTCGTGCGATTTAGTTGCCGGTTTTATGTGCTGGTTTGCAAAAGAAAAATATCAGCAGGTTGTTGCAGATTTTAAAATTATTCTTCTTGAAGGTCTTTTTATGGATGCAGAAAACAAAGCTGAATATGCGGAAGGAATAAGTGAATTTTCGAGTGCAAACTTAAGAATCCGCGAAATTGAAAGTAAACTTGCCTCTGGCGGTGAGTGGCGGCATCAACTGGAACAGTATGAAGCAACAACTGTAAAGACAATTCAGATTCAAACTTCAATAGACAATCTTTTTAAGCAGATTCAGAATGAAATTCGTGATGTGCTGATGGATTTTGGAAAAGGTTCAAGAATGATAGAAGCTGTTTTAAAAGGCATTTTTGATGATGAAAAAGACGGCGTTCACGAAGGATTGCAGAATTTTTCAAGCATCGGCGGACGGTCTAATTTTCATATCAGGGATCAGATTCAGGCTTCGCGGTTTATGCTAAAAAAGGCATTGTATTATATTTCTGAACTTGAACAGATAGATTCTTATTCTGATTTTTAAGATATGACGGTAATTAAAATTGATGAATCGTATCAGAAAGATACATTTTATTTTCATTTTTATAAAAATCAGGTAGTTCTGGAAAATTCTCCTGTATGTGCACTGTCTTTGCGTTCTGCAGGTTCTATGAGATTCCGCTGGAACGAGATAAATGAACGCCGCAATAAATATTTTGAAAAAATCTTTAATGCGGAAAAAAAGGGCGCTGAAAATATGGACGCTGTCGCACGTTTGTCTGGTTTTACGCCCGTTCCTGTTGAACTTATTCATTCAAAAGATGTTTTTTTTATTTCAGAGGCCGCTGATACTTTCAATAAGCAGGGAGACGGAATCCTTACATTAAATAAAACGCTTGTACCTGTAGTTACTGTTGCAGATTGTGTTCCTGTTTATTTTTATGCTGAAGATTCCGGGACATTCGGTGTCGTTCATTCCGGCTGGAAAGGAACTGGAATTGCTTCCGAAGCGGTAAATCTTATCTGTAAAAAAACTGGTTCAGTATCCGAACATATCTTTTGTGCGATTGGCCCGCATATTCACGACTGCTGTTACATTGTTGATGAAACCCGAGCTTCGTATTTTGCCGATAATTTTGGTTCAGATTGTGTAAAACCTCTTGAAGAAGGAGGAGTATGCTTTTGCGGTGGAAAAGGTCTTGCCATAGAATGGAATAACGGAGGCGGAAAACTTTACAGGCTTTCGCTTTTAAGGGCAAACTTAAACTGCCTTTCCTCTTCAAAAATTCAAGAAGAAAACATCACAATTGTAGATGAATGTACATGTTGTAATACTCTGCTTGGTTCAAACCGCCGCGAAACTGCATTTTATCAGGCAGAACAATCAGAGCAGACAGAAAAAACAGCAGGGATTGGAGATTCTTGTTCGGACATAAAAAAACAGCCTGCACCTTTTACAGTACAGGCTGCCTTCATAAAATACATGTAAAGCAGTTTTGTATGCAAAACTGCAAGTGTGGTGTATTTGTGTCTGCGCTTTAAGTTGCAACAGAACGCCACACATTCACCCTTCTATTAAAGCGGAATATTTCCGTGCTTCTTAAGCGGTTTGTTTGTAAAAATCTTTGTTTCAAGGAAGTCAAAGCTTGCAACGATGCGCTTTCTTGTTTCTTCCGGCTGAATGATTTCTGTAATGTAACCGCGTTCAGCTGCAATATAAGGAGTCATAATTTCATTCTTATATTTTTCTGTTGCAACCTGAACTTCAGCGGCTTTGTTAGGATCTTTCAATTCTTTTGCAAACAAGATTTCAATTGCGCCTTCTGCACCCATAACGGCAATTTCTGATTTTGGCCATGCGTAAACAAAGTCAGCACCAAGGTGTTTTGAACACATTGCAATGTAAGCTCCACCGTATGCCTTGCGCAAAATTACAGTAAGCTTTGGAACTGTTGCTTCACTGTAAGCGTAAATTACTTTTGCACCGTGGCGGATAATACCTTTCTGCTCTTCCTGTGGTCCTGGAATAAAGCCTGGAACATCAACAAAAGTAAGAAGTGGAATATCAAAACTGTCGCAGTAGCGGATAAAGCGTGCAATTTTATCAGAAGCATCGCAGTCAAGAACGCCGCCCAATCCTTTAGGGTTGTTTGCTACGATACCAACTGTACGGCCTTCAATTTTACCAAAACCAACTACACAGTTGATGGCAAATTCCTTCATAATTTCGAGGAAAGAATTTTCATCAATTACGCAGTTGATTACATCACGAACATCATAACCCTGACGTGGATTTTCAGGAAGAATTTCCTTGATTTTTTTAGCAGCTTTCTTTTCGTCAAACTTGAATTTTTCGTTTGGAGCAATTTTATCGCCAAAGTAGTGAGGAATATAATCCAAAAGACGGCGAACTTCTTCGTAACATGCCTTTTCGCTTTCACATCTGAAGTGTGAAACACCTGACTTCTGAGCGTGAATAGAAGCTCCACCCAAATCTTCTGCAGAAATGTCCATGAACATTACAGATTTTACAACCTTTGGACCAGTAATGAACATCTGAGTAACCTGATCAACTGTAAAAATAAAGTCTGTAATTCCAGGTGAATAAACAGCTCCTCCTGCACAAGGACCTGCAATAATAGAAATCTGTGGAATTGCACCAGAAGCACGAACGTTCTGATTAAATACGTTACCGTATCCGCCAAGTGCTTCTACACCTTCCTGAATACGAGCTCCACCCGAATCGTTAATTCCAATTACAGGACAGCGTGCATCAATTGCCATTTTTGTAAGATCAGCAATTTTTCGTCCGTGCATATGGCCCAAAGAACCACCCTGAATTGTAAAATCCTGTGCATAAACTGCAACTTTACGTCCGTTTATTTTTCCAAAGCCTGTAATTACGCCGTCGTATGGAATTTCTTTTTTATCCATTCCAAAACTTGTACAGTTGTGTTTTACTCCCTGATAGGTTTCTACAAAAGAACCTTTGTCACAAAGAGCGTTAATTCTTTCAATTGCATGAAGTTTGCCCTTTGCATGCTGTTTTTCAATATTGTATTCCATTTATACTCCTGTGTAAGGCCGCACGGCAGGCGGCCGGTGTTCTATTGTTATTCAGCAATTATAAATTATTACAAAAGATAATAATCAATGATTTGCCTGCTGTCAATATGACAAAAAATTGTAAAATGTCATTTAATGCAAGCATTAAGTTATTTTAATAAATATGAAACTGTATCTTCAAATTCCTGACGGATAAGTTCGCGTTCTGCTTCAATTTCTGCAGGTTCTGGAATCCATTTGTATTTTGCTTTTAATTCTGCTGCAGCTTTTATACAGTCGCCGTCGTTTTCCTGTATACTTTTAAATAATTCCTGCTTGAATTTAAAACTGTCTAAATTTTCAGGAATCTGTTCAGCCGTAATGTCTGAAATAATCCATCTGCCGTTTTTAAAAGTAAGGGTGAATTCAGAAAGAAATTTTTCAATTATAATTCCGTTGTCGTCATTGTCTGTTCCTTCAGAATGGAAAAGATAAAAATCGACGTTGTGTTTTACGGTACTTCCTTTTGTAATGGCAAGCCCGTTTTCGTCTGTTATTTCAACCGGATGTTGATTTTTCTGTTTAAGAGGAATTTCTTTTTCTGGAATTTTTCCATCTATTAGTAATCCTGTTGTTCCGTAAATTCCTGTTTTCCGGTCTGCTGCGGAATTATTCACTAACAGAAAATATCTTGCAGGATTTACAAAACCGTTGTCCTGGTTGTAATGCTGCCTTTGTTTGCTTATTACATAAATCTGGCTTACAGATGAAACAAACTGTTTTGGTGCTCTGTTCTGTGTGATGTTTTCCAGTAACGGAATGTCTTTTGCATTTACGCCCTGAAAAAATGCTGTTACGGTTTGTTCAGAAGTAAGGCCTTTTGATGTGTATTCTTCGCCATGTGTTTTAACTGTATTGATGCATATAATTGTAAGAATGACGGCTCCAATGGCAGAAACTAAGAATTTGCTTTTGTTGCGACGCAGAAATCGTTTTCGGTTTATCTGTGCGTCCTGATGCTTTATATATGCTTCAACTTCTTTTGAATTGCCGCTGTTTTTGTCTGTTGCATTAAAGGCTTTTTCTGCAATTTCCTTTGAATCTCGCAAAAGCTGAAGAGGAAAATCTGGCGTTGGTGTAAGGTCTTCGCTAGTTTTTCCAGATTTCTTTTTGCCTGGAATAAGAACTGCATTTGAATTGAGTTTTAATGCCCTGTTAATTTCCTGTGCAAGTTCTGAAGAAAGTTCTGGTACTAGCAGTTCAATTGGAATGAATTTCCGGTCGAGGATATCTGAATTATGTTCTATTGGGTCTTCGGCTGAGTAAGGAAATGTGCCTGTAAGCATTGTGTAAGCTATTACTGCACGTTCAAAGCAAAGAAAAGGCAGTCCGTCAAGAGTCTGATTAATCCAGTTTCTGTGGAAGAATGCCGATTCTTTATTGCTGCAGCCGTTTGCAGCAAAGCCGAATAAATCTTGCGGAAGAAATAAAAGTTTTTTGCTTTCTAAGTCTACGATAATTCCTTCCGCACCGTTTTGTGGAATTTCAATGTTTTCTTTTGCAGCCTGTGTCATGACGGCACAGACAAAAAGACATGCATAAAAACGTTCTTCGCTATTATCGTTCTTCCTGAAAAAATCAGAAAGAACTGCTGCTTTTTTAGAAAACGGATTGGAACCGCAATAGAAAACCTGCGGAGTGTTGTTTGTGCTGTCGGTTGCGGGGTAGGCCTTAACTTCAGAAAAATTCCATTTATCAAAACTAAAATGAATGTTTTCGTCGGTATTAGAATCCATAGAGGCAATCAGTCCGTATTGAGTTACAATCGTATCGAATTTTGTCTTTCCGAATGCAGCTTCATCCATACCAGAGTTAAGGCGTATCTCGTTTTGTTCTATCAACGTAATCTTTCTTGAAGTGTAGTCCATTGTTTCTCCAACCCGTTCAGTTTTTTTTATCTTTTTCCATCTGGTGAGTACATGTATTTAAAGTAATCCATTTTTGTACTCAAAGTTGCAGGGTAATCTTTTAGATTTGCCTTGTAAGATTCCATGCTTTTCCAGAATGTATAGAATTCAGGATCTTTGTTATAAGCTGATGCATAAATTGCGGCTGCCTCTGCATCTGCATTACCTTTAATCTCTTCTGATTTGCGGTATGCCTCTGAAGCAATTGTTCGTTTGTCGCTTTCGAGTTTACCAAGCCATTCTGCCTTTTTACCTTCGCCGCGTGAACGGTATGCCTGTGCAACCTGATTTCTATCCTTAATCATTCTGTTGTAAACTGATTCAGTAAGTTCATCAGAATATTTAATCTGACGTGGTACAATATCAATCAAATCAATTCCGTATTCAGGAACAAGTTTGTTTGCTTCCATAGTCATCTGTTTGCAAAGTTCACCTCGTCCTTTAAGAATAAGGTCGTTTGAATTGTTTTCGTTTACAAGATTTTCAATTTCTTTTGTTTCTTCATCTTCATCGCTGTCTTTCTGCTTTATATCATTGATGATATTTGAACTTCTTACGATTTCGCTAAGCTTGTTCTGTGTAATGACTGTTCTTGTTGAAGAATCAATTATGTCGCTGAGCTTATTGTATGCATTGTCTAATGTTGTAAAGCTTTCGTAGAATTTTGCAGGATCTGCAATGCGCCATCTTGAAGTTGTGTCCACGATGATAAACTGGTTTTCTTTTGTAGGAATACGCTGTTCATCACCGTCAAGAGAAAGTACGAGTTTTGGATATGTCGTTACTTTGTCGAGGAACGGAATTTTTATATAAAGTCCTGCTTCTGTATGAGTTCCGACAATACTACCGAAACGTGTAATTACTACCTGTTTGCCTTCGTTTACGATATAGAAAGGGCCTGTAGAAACAAAAATGATGAATAAAACGAAAAGTGTTATAAGCCATCCGATTAATTTTTTCATTGCTTTTGTCATAATTCAAATCCTCCGTTTCCTAGTTTTTAAGATTTTTTACAGGAACGAGGTTTTCAAGTTCACTGTCGATTAAATCAGGCTTCTTTTCGCTGCCGAAAATTTCATCCATAGTTTCAAGGTAAATTCGTTCTTTAGTAACTTTTGGAGAACGCTTATACTCTTCGTAAACTGCATTGAATCTTGCAACATCACCTTTTGCCATGTTTACGCGTTCTGCTGCATAACCTTCTGCAACCTGAATCTGTCTGTCTGCTTCACCCTGAGCACGAGGAATTTCAGCATTATACGCTTCCTTACCTTCGTTGATGAACCTGTTCATATCCTGAATTGCCTTGTTTACATCTTCGTATGCATCCTGAACTCCGCTTGGCGGCACAATGTTCTGAAGTTTTACTGCAATTACGCTGATTCCAAGTCCAAGCTGCTTGAAATTTTCATTCATCATGTCCAGAGCAAGATTTTCAATTGTGGAACGTTCGCTACCCATAATTTCGAGGATTGCCCTGTCGCCAACGAGTGTGTTTATTGCAGAGCGGGAAATATCCCTGATTGTCTGCTCTTTTTCGTAAACGCCGAACAGCCACTGTTTAGGATCTACAATTCTGTACTGAATAATCCATTCTACGTCTACAATATTCAAATCGCCTGTGAGCATTGTGCTTTCCGATGAAATATTGTTCTTATATTCATTATTGCGTCCTGATTTTATTGTCTTAAATCCGAACTGTTCAGTCTGAATAACTTTTACCGGAACGTTGTAGTTTTTATCTATTCCGAACGGCAGTTTTGTATGAAGTCCGGAACCTACAGTTTGTGTGTATCTTCCCATTCTTGTTATTACAGCATTTTCAGTTTCATCTACGACATAAAAACTTGAAAAACCTGCTGCAACTGCAACACCAAGGATAATCAGCCAGATTAATGCAGCCGGCCCAAATCCTTTGCTCTTCTTTACTCTTTTTTCTTCTGCCATACGGCTCTCCTGTTTGATATGGAATAAAATATGTGTTAAAAAGCAAACGCTTTGTTTTAAAGATATAGACAAAGATTAAAAAAAACAACAAAAATTAGGAAATCAGGAGTATAATTTATTATATGAAATCAGAAAAAAAACTTGCACATGGCCTTTTGCAGAAGGCAGAACTTATAAATAATAGTACGGAAAAAGACAAAATAACTGATAAAAAGAAGGATAAACCTAAAAAAGCAGACAGAATTCTTTCAAAAACAATGCATCTGTTTGTTATTATCCTGCTTGTTTTGATAGTACTTCTTTTTTTTACGGCTGGATTAAGATTCGGATGGACAAAATTTTCAGCTGCCAAAAAAGATACGAGTATTGCAATGGTAGAAAAACAACTTTCGCTGTGTCAGGAACTTGTTACGGCAAAATATCGATACAGTGATATTGTGGTTGTAAAAAAGGCAATGGGATTTTCAAAAAGTTACAGCATCGTAAAATTTTCGGGCCTTTTAAGGGCTGGCATTGCTGATATAACAGATGTTTCTTTTACTATTTCAGATGATGGAAAATCTATTTCGTTAAAAATCCCTGCTGCTGAAATTCTTGGAAATGAACTTACGGAACAGGATGTGTTTGATGAAAAACAGAGTATTTTTGTTCCGATTACAACTCAGGAAATTTTTGATGAAATTGAAACGGCTCGAAGGCAGGCTGCAGAAAATCTTATTGCCGACGGAATCCTTTCTGAAGCGCGCAATTATGCAGTACGCATAATCACGCAGTTTATGTATTCCGCCGGTTTTGAAACTGTTTATTGCAATTAAATTCTAAACGTAGAATTTAAGGCAGAAAAATTTATATATCGAGTGAATATATATAGTAGTCAAACATGAATTTTCCAATCATGTATTTGTCGCAGGCACTTTCTGCCATATAGATAACTTTTCCGTCTTTTAAATCGAGGTCTTCGCTGAATGGAGGGGCACTTATAAGTTTAAGTGGATTTTCCAGGAAGTAGAGAGGTGCGTCGTAGTAAGTTGTTCCTGTGTCGGTGATTCCTGATTCATCAAAAACATAGAAGGTAGAATCGTAAAGACCCCAGCTTTTTGAAAGAACGATTTTTCCGTCGTTTGTAATTGCAAAACCCTGAATTTTATTTGGAATTGAATAAACTGCAACAGGTGCCGAAAAATCATCTCCGTTAAATTTTTCAACAATTGCATTCTGGGTCGTTCCGTTCCAGGTTACGGTATTCGTGCATTTATACTGATTGTCGTTGTTGAATTCTCCTACATAAAGATAATCTTTGTCTGCAAATATGAACGACGTGTGATTTCCAATGTGTATTGGAGAACCGATGTCAATTGTTTTATCTGTTGAATTATCAAAAGCAGAAACCGGGAATTTGTAAATGCCGTCGCTTTCGTTTGCAATGTAGAAGTTGCCCTTAAAATATTGAAGTCCACCTGTATGATCTGTAAATACATTGCCGTTGCTCTTGAGAGTATAATATACATATTTACGTGTCTTAGGATTTATTCTATATATTCTGCTGGCAGATGCATCTTTCATGTATCCTAAAGTAAGATATAATTCATTTTCAGGATCCCATGTACATCCCTGTGGAACATAACCGTTGTTAAGACCAGGGTTGTTGCAGAGTTTAGTGCGTATTCTGTAATATTCGGAGCAGACAATTCTTGAACGTATGTTGATGAAAAGAGTTGCAAGCAGAATTATTCCTGCAGCGATTCCGATAATCCATGCCGCAATTAATCCGGCAATTTTTAATGCTTTGTTATTTGTATTTGGTGTTTTCATTCAAAAAATATATCACTTTTAAGATTTGTTGTTCAATTCCCGGAAATTGGTCAGAAAATGTTTTACAGGTCTTTCGCATAAAAATATTTTAGTAAAAATTAGCGTGAAGGAACGAATCGTGGGGCAAAAACATTCTTTTTGCGGCTGCTGCTCTTGCTGCAAGTTATATAGTTTCTATAACGCAAAAAGCATGTAGCACATTATTGTGCGGTTTTGAACCACGAGCTCGTGACTGGAAGCTAGTTTTTGAAATAATTTTTTATAATTAAGAGGTCCTGTTATGCATATTCCCGACCGTTGATATATTTTTTTATATATGTTATGTTATGCGTAATAATGACAAAAAATTGTAATTTGTCATTTATCAAGAAATAAGAGGTATAGTTATGGCAAAAAAATATGCTTTTCTTTTCCCTGGACAGGGCGCACAGGCTCCGGGAATGATTAAAGATGTCTGCGAGGCTTTCCCAGAAGCACGTAAGGTTATCGATGACGTTTCTGCAATTACAGGCGTTGATATGCCAAAATTAATGTGGGAATCAGAAATGCCAGTTTTGAGCCGGAGTGATAATAGTCAGCTTGCAATTACTGCCGCTTCTATTGCAGTAATGAAAGCATTGGAAACAAAAGGTATTGTTCCTTCTGCTGCAATGGGATTCAGTCTTGGTGAATTCCCTGCACTTTATGCAGCTGGAGTTCTTTCTTTTGAAGATGTAATAAAAGTTGTAAGACAGCGTGGTCTTATCATGCAGGCAACCTGCGAAAAAATTGCTGCAGCTAACGAAGGTCATGCACCTGGAATGAGCGCAATTCTTGGACTTCCACCAGAGAAAGTAATGGAAGTTGCATCTGGAATAAAAGACGCTTATGCAGCAAATCTTAACAGTTCAAAACAGACTGTAATCAGCGGTACATTCGAAGCTTTGGAAAAGGCAGAGGCTGCTTGTAAAGAAGCCGGCGCAAAACGTGCTATCAGACTTTCTGTTGCAGGACCTTTCCATTCACCTTTGATGCAGGAAGCTGCAGACGGTTTTGAAAAGGCAATTGCAGACGTAAAATTCAATTCACCAAAAACAACACTGTTCAGCAATGTAACAGGAACTCTTGCAACAGATGGTGAAGAAATCAAGAAAAATGCAGTGCTTCACCTTATTCAGCCGGTAAGATGGACTGATGAAGAAGCTGTTCTTTTTGATATGATGGAAAAAGATTCTGAAAACGAATGGGCTTTGATTGAACCGGGTGTAGGAAATGTTCTTACAGGTCTTTGGAGCAAAACAGATTACGCTGCAAAATATTCTTGTACGCCTGTAAATTCAGCTGATTCTTTGCAGAATATCTAAGGTGAAAATCTAAAGTAGGAAAAAAATATGGCAAATATGCTTGAAAATAAAAAGGCACTTGTAACAGGTTCAAGCCGTGGAATTGGAAGGGCAATTGTAGAAACCTACCTTGCAGAAGGCGCAGAAGTCTGGGGCTTGTGTACGCATGACAGCGGACTGAATCTTGGCGATAAATATCACGAAATTCATGCCGATGCAAGCGATTTTGAACAGTTCCGTTCTGTTATTGAAGCTGCCCTTAAAGAAGCTGGCGGTTTTGATATTCTTGTGAACAATGCAGGTATTACAAAAGACGGCCTTTCATTCAGAATGAAGATGGAAGACTGGAAAAAAGTTCTTGATGTAAACCTTACTGCTGTTTTCATTGCCTCTCAGATTGTTTCGAACGATATGATTCACAAAAAGAGCGGCTCAATTATCAATATGTCTAGTATCGTCGGTATAAGAGGCGGTGCAGGTCAGGTAAATTACAGCGCAAGTAAGGCAGGACTTATCGGTTTTACAAAATCACTGGCAAAAGAAACAGGAAGCCGCGGAGTAAGGGTAAATGCAATTGCTCCGGGTTATATCGAAACCGATATGACAAAAGCAGTAAACGAAAAGGCAAGGGAAGCATGGCTTCAGCTTATTCCATTAAAGAGGCCTGGTTTGCCTCAGGATATAGCAAATGCAGCGTTGTTCCTTGCAAGCGATTTAAGTACATATATAACCGGACAAGTTCTTGGTGTTGATGGAGGAATGTAAGATGTCACAGAGAAGAGTAGTTATTACAGGAATGGGAGCTATAACTCCACTTGGTCATACAGTTGATGAAACATGGGCTGGAATTAAAGCTGGAAAAAGCGGAATCGGTCCAATCACTTTGTTTGATGCTTCTATTAATAAGGTTCATTATGCAGCAGAAGTAAAAGATTTTGATCCTGCAAAGTATATGGATTCAAAAGATGCCCGCAAGATGGCCCGCTTTACACAGTTTGGTGTTGCAGCTGCAAAAATGGCTCTTGAAGATTCAGGTCTTATGGGAAACGAAGCTGTTCTTGATGAAACCGGTATCGTACTTGGTGTTGGTATCGGCGGTCTTGAAGAAACAGAAGCTGATATCCTTGGTATGCAGAAGATGGGTGGTGTAAAAACTAATCCAATGGCTATTCCAAAGCTTATTCCTAACGAAGTAGGCGGAAACATTGCAATTCAGTTCGGTCTTCACGGACCTGTTCAGTCTATTGCAACAGCATGTTCTTCTGGTACAGATGCTCTTGGAGCTGCATTTGATATGGTTCGCTCTGGCCGTCTTGATACCTGTCTGTCTGGTGGTGCAGAATCTACAATCTGTCAGTTTGGTATTGTATCTTTCGAAGTTCTTCACGCACTTTCTACTGGTTTTGATGATGACCCTACAAAAGCAAGCCGTCCGTTCGACAAAAACCGCAACGGATTTGTAATGGGCGAAGGTTCAGCAATCCTCGTTCTGGAAGAATATGAACACGCTAAAGCTCGCGGTGCTAAAATTTATGCAGAAATTGCAGGTTATGGTTCAAGCTGCGATGGTTACCATCTTACAGCTCCAAACCCGGATGGAATCTGCGGTTCTAAATGTATGACACGTGCCCTCAAAGATGCCGGAATGGATCCAAGCGAAATTCAGTATTACAACGCTCACGGAACTTCTACAATGAAGAACGATTCAAGCGAAACAAATATGATTAAGATTGCCTTCGGCGAAGAAAATGCCCGAAAACTTAAGATTTCTTCTACAAAGTCTATGCACGGACACTGTCTTGGTGCAACAGGTG
>CAMOWQ010000047.1 GCA_946628495.1 uncultured Treponema sp.
TCAAAATCATACGGCTCGTGAAGCACCTGCCCGCTTCCAAGACTCTTTGCTTCAGATTTATAATTTTTGATTTCCTTCATTCCAACCGGTTCAATTCCCCATGCATGGTCAATCAGAATTTCGGCATCAATTCCAAACTCATCAAAAAGAATCTCGGGATTATTCAGTGATGTACGGGCAATATCCCCCATTGTACGAATAAAATATTTTTCAAGCCGGCGAGCTGTTGCACGACCTATCCGCCAGAAATCTGTTAGAGGTTTATGGTTCCAAAGCTGTCTGCGAAAGCCCTCAACATCAAGCTCCGCAATTCTTACCCCATCCTTATCAGCCGGAATATGCTTTGCAACAATATCCATGGCAGCCTTACACAAAAAGAGATTGGGTGCAATACCGGCAGTCGCGGTAATTCCAGTTTCCTTCAAAACATCGTGAATCACTTTTACCGCAAGCTCGTGTGCAGTCATCTTATAAAAAGGAATATAACTTGTCGCATCAATAAAAACTTCATCAATAGAATAAACATGTATGTCTTCCGGTGCAAAATAATGCAGATATACATTATAGATTCGCGTAGAATACTGTATATAAAGTGCCATTCGGGGAACTGCAACTATATATTCAAGTTCTTTTCCCGTTTGTCTTTTAAACTCCCGTGCCTTTGCTTCAACTTCAAAAAGTCTGCATCGTCCGCTAAGCCCGTAAGCTTTAAGAGCAGGCGTTACAGCAAGGCAAATAGTCTTACTTGTACGACTTTTATCTGCCACAACAAGTTTTGTAGTAAGCGGATCAAGCTGGCGTTCCCTGCATTCCACAGAAGCATAAAAAGACTTTAAATCTATTGCAATGTAAGTTCTTTCATTCATCTGAATTCAGAGATTATATTCATTATTATTGTATGTCAATTTATTTCAGTAAACCTGCATTTTTCAATTCTGCATTATACACAGACATCTTTTCCATGCTATAATACTTTTATGAATAAAAAACCAAGAGAAAACCACACAAAACCGCTGCGACTTTTAAAAATAGAACAGGCAATTCAAAATTTAAACTATCCGAATGTGAAACGATTACAAACGGAACTTGAAGTTTCACGCCGTACCATTTTACGCGACATTGAAGAACTGAAAATTTATTACAATGCGCCAATTGAATACGACCGTATCCGCAAAGGTTATTATTACAGCGATAACACTTATTTTCTTAAAAATATGATGCTTTCAGAAAGCGAAGTTTTTGCCGTTACAGGAATTCTCCCGCTTATGGAACGCTACAACAACACGCCGCTTCAAAAGACTATTGAAAAGGTTTACGATACACTTTCGCAAATGCTTCCGAATCAGGTTGAAGTTCAATCAAGTTTTATGAACGACGTTGAATTTATTGCAGATCCGATTCCTGTAATTGAAGAACAGGTATTTAATATTGTTTTTAAGGCTACAAAACTTCACAAAAAAATGAATTTTGATTACCGCTCAATAAAATCAACAGATTACAAACCGCACGAACTTTATCCTTATAAAATTTACAATCAAAAAGGCGACTGGTATATTCTTGGTTTTTCGCCAAAACATAATGATTTTTCAACTTTTACCCTTGCCCGAATGAAAAACATAACGCTTTCGGAAACTTTTACACCAGACCCGGATTACAGGCAGAAGATTCATATTGATCCGAATTTCGGTATATGGAATAACAACTCTAAGCCTCAGAAAATCGAACTGCTTTTTGACAAATCTATAAATACCTACATTCTTGAACGACTATGGCATAAAAATCAGGAATGCCATCAGAATAAGGACGGAACCGTCTATCTGAGTTTTGAATCAAATCAGATGCAGGAAACTTTATACTGGGTTCTTCGATTCGGTTCTGCAGTTCAAATATTGAATCCACCGGAACTAAAAGAAAACTACAGACAGGAAATTCTTAAAATGGCAGAAAGGCTCAATAACGCAGCAGATTAGTCATATATAAAATTTCTTTGTCTGCACAATGCACCGCATTTATAAAAAAAATAACAAAATATTATATTTTCATCTCTTTTTTATTGACTGATACAAATCTCACCTTATACTATTGTTAACGACGTAAAACAAAAAAAGGAGAGAATATTATGAAAGGCAAGTTTATTTTTACATTATCATCCGTTATCTTCTTATTTCAGATTATTTCCTGCACACCAGAAAGTTCGAACAGCAGTAAAAACGGAACATACAAAGTCAGCGAATACAACGATTCTTCCAATTTCTTTTACATCAATTTTTCAAGCAAAAAACTTACAATGAAAAATTCTGATTCAGGCACAATATCCGAAACAACTTTTACATACAATCCTTCAAAAGGCTTATTAACGGCAGAACTTGGCAGCGAATCTTATACAGCATACATCAAAAAACACACCAGCGGAAAAACTCTGTTTATGTCATATCCACCATACACGCTTAAGGAAGGACACGGCTTGATTGGCGCAACATTCGAACAAAAACGCGAAAATCATACCTCAACATTAAAATTTAATTCTGACGGAACATTCACAAGCAGCGATTACAAACTTGCCACATGCACATGGCAGAACAATAAGGGAATTATAAAAGCCTCTTTGCAATACAGTCCTTCAGACAACATTTTTACAACATATTATGTTTACGACGGAACAAATCTGTACAATCTTTACGGAACATTAACCCCATACAACGAAACATTAAAATGGTAATTTAAACTGCATTCTACAAGTCAAAATTGTCTACCAGTGTAACATCAAAATCTGTATTATCACTGGCAGGAAGTGTTTCATCTGTTGATTTTTTTCCTTTAAAACTAAAGCGCGGCTTAATATTTTCATTCTGCCCTGCATTTTCTCCAGAAGCAGCTTTTTTTTCTGCCCGTGCTTTTGGGGAAGTAAGGAATGCAAAAAGACTTCCGCACAAACCGCCTGCAATACATATCAAAATTACTACAACACCGCCTGATTTTTCAAAATATTCACGAAGTACATATAAAATCACCATAAAAAGAAAAGAAACAGGTATCTTCTTTTTAGAAAGCGACATGAATGAATTTAAGAAAATCAGCATGAATATTATGCAGGAAGCACCTCGCAGACTTACCTTACTAAAGCAGACATTTAATACACCCGAAAACAATGCAGAAACCGCCATCATAATTGCAATTACAACCGAACCATAACGTTCTTCGATGGCAGGACCAAGCAGCATTATAAAAATCAAATCTGTAATCAAAAGCTGGGGAGAAGCAAATCCGAACACATAAAGAATCAGTCTGAAATATGAAAGAGGTGCAGTCGGTACAAAAGGCAAATTACCACCAGACATTGTTGGCGACGAAGTAAGAAAAAGTGATGTTTTATCCTTAAGAAAAAAATAATCTACAATAAATACAAGCACGCTAAGAACCACAAAAAAAATAGGAACCGGTGCATCCAGAACAATTTTAAACGGAAAGTTTGATTTCTTTTTAGCCATAAAAGTATTATACACGGTAATTCATTTTTTGAAAATTGAATTACTTTTTTTACATTTTTTACACAAAACTTTTTTTATACTTACACTTTCAACTTCCTGAGATAATTTCATTATCAAAGATTAAATATAACAAGTTATTTAGAATTTATTTGACAACACATTACTTTTACATGATAATTTTTTAAATTATAGAAACATTGAAATTCAATTTATTAAGGAAGCTATATGAAATCTATTGGTGCAAAAATTCTTTTAAGCAGTATTGTTATTGTTCTCTTCTCAATTTTACTTATTTCCGTTCCAGTTATTACAATTCAATACAAAAATCTTGTAAATAGCGCAATCGATTCAGCAGAATCTAAAGTAATTCAGGCAAATGCAAATCTAAACAGATTTCTGCAAAAACCAATTTCCATTATTTCTACAACACAGCACTATCTTATAACTCATCCGGATAATCAGGAACAGATAGAAAACTTTTTCGAATCAACTTTGCGTAATGAATCAGATTTTTCTGAACTTTATTATTCTGGAGTTGTACCTGTAAAAAACGGAGGATTCTTCTGGGCAAATGACCGCTGGGCACCTCCATCTGATTATGATCAGACGACACGCGCATGGTACAAGGCAGGAAGTTCTGCAAAAACCTTTGCAATGTCAGACCCATATCTTGACAACGTAACTAATTCTATGGTTGTCGCTTTGTCTACAAATGTAAAAAGAAATGGACAGCTTGCAGGTGTAGTCGCAGTTGATATTCAACTTAAAAATCTTGACACAATGGTTTCTCCGGTAAAAATCACACGTTCTGGACAATCTTACCTTCTGGATAAAAACGGATTTTACGTTACGAATTCCGATACCTCAAAACTGATGAACGTAAACTTTTTTGATGAATACAAACTTTCTTCTTTCCGCAACCAAATTAAAGGAAATGAAAATTTCTTTACAGATAATACGGGCACAGGCCTTTATATGGCAGCTCAGGAAGTATCCGAAGAAAGCGGCTGGATTTTTATTACGATTGGACCACGAAAAGAACTTTATGAAGCTGTAATGCGAAATATTTACATTATTATTGTTCTTGCAATTATAAGTCTTTTTATTTCAGCTGTTATTGCGATTCTTGTCGCACGTCCAATTATTAAACCAATTCAAGTTGTTGATAAAACAATAAACGGAATTGCCAGTGGCCATGCAGACCTTACAAAAAGAATTACAGTTACCAGCAACGATGAAGTTGGTAGCCTTGTAAACGGATTCAACAAATTCTCCGAAAAACTGCAGACCATCATTAAAGATATAAAACTTTCAAAAGGCACTCTTAACGAAGCAGGACAGGATTTAGGAGTAAGCCTTGCTGATACGGCTAGTTCCATTACAGAAATTATTGCAAATATTGAAAGTATGCATGGACAGATTAATACGCAGGGAGAAAGCGTTTCTCAAACAGCAGGCGCAGTAAACGAAATTGCCTCAAATATCGAATCTCTTGAAAAAATGATTGAAAATCAAACTGCAGGAGTTTCCCAAGCCTCTGCCGCTGTAGAAGAGATGATTGGAAACATTTCTTCTGTTAATACCTCTGTTGATAAAATGGCAAAATCATTCAACGACTTACGTTCTGATTCCCAAGTCGGAATACAAAAACAGCGTGCCGTTAATGACAGGATAGAACAGATTGAAAGTCAGTCTAAAATGCTTCAGGAAGCAAACGTTGCGATTGCAAACATTGCAAGTCAGACAAACCTTCTTGCCATGAATGCGGCAATCGAAGCAGCACACGCAGGCGAAGCAGGAAAAGGTTTTGCCGTAGTTGCTGATGAAATTCGTAAACTTTCAGAAACCTCTACTGCTCAATCAAAAACAATTGGAAATCAGCTTAACAGCATAAAAGAATCAATAAATGAAGTTGTTTCTGCAAGCACTGAATCAAGCGTAGCTTTTGAATCTGTTTCTGCAAAAATTGAAGATACAGATGCTCTTATCATGCAAATAAAATCTGCAATGGAAGAACAGAATGAAGGTTCTAAGCAGATTACACAGGCACTTCACGATATGCAGGACAGTACATTAGAAGTTCGAAGTGCATCTTCCGAAATGGCAGAAGGAAACAAGGCTATTCTTGAGGAAGTAAGAAATCTTCAGAATGCAACATCGGTTATGCGTTCAAGTATGGATGAAATGAGCATCGGCGCAAAAAAAATAAATGAAACAAGCTCTATGCTTAATGATGTTGCTCACAAGATGCACGATTCCATAGAAACAATCGGAAGTCAGATTGACCAATTTGAAGTTTAATTTTTTCTAAGACAAAACTAACACGTCGCCCCTTAAATCCCCGGTGTAATCATTTACTACATCGGGGATTTATACTATAATCGGAAAACGAACACGGCAACCGGCATAAAACGGGCGCTTAAATATGTTCAAATAATTGTATCTATCGAGGTATATATATGATTTCTTGGTCAAATGCTGACACTCTTTCTTCTTGGAAAAAATTGATGTCATTAAAAGGAATGGTTTCCGTTGCAGATGAACTTTCTGGTCCAAATGCTGCTGCAAGAATTGCAGAATATTCAATTCCAATGGGCGGCAACCTTACCTATAATTTTGCTGCAAAACAAGTGAATGAACCTGTTCTTAAAACACTTGCAGACCTTGCAGAAGAACAGCAGCTTATCGAAAAATATCAGGCTCTTTTAGACGGTGAAGTTATCAACACTGGAGAGAAAAGAATGGTTCTTCATCAGCTTACACGCGGACAGCTTGGAAAAGACGTTATGGCTGACGGCGTAAACAAAAGAGATTTTTACATCAACGAAGTAAACCGCATTTCTGCTTTTGCTGACGACGTTCACAGCGGAAAAATTCTTAACGAAAAGGGCGAAAAATATACATCAGTATGTCAGATTGGTATTGGTGGTTCTGATTTGGGACCTCGTGCAATGTACCTTGCATTGGAAAACTGGGCAAAAAAGAACGGAACATTCAAAATGGAAGCTCATTTCATTTCAAACGTTGACCCGGACGATGCAGCAAGCGTTGTAAAATCACTTGATATTTCAAAAACAATCTTTATTCTTGTTTCTAAATCTGGAACAACCCTCGAAACTTTAACAAACGAATCTTTTGTAAAAGATTATATTAAGGCAGCTGGTTGCGATGCTTCAAAACACATGATTGCCGTTACTTCTGAAACTTCTCCATTGGCACACAACCCGGATTACATGGCAGCCTTCTATATGGATGACTACATTGGCGGACGCTATTCTTCAACATCAGGAGTTGGCGGAGCAGTTTTGAGTCTTGCATTCGGTTCAAAAGTATTTAAAGAATTCCTTGAAGGGGCCGCAGAAGAAGACAAACTTTCTTTGAACAAAGATATCAGAAAGAATCCTGCTCTTATGGATGCACTCATTGGTATTTACGAAAGAAACGTTCAGAATTATCCTGCAACAGCAATCCTTCCATACAGCCAGGCTTTAAGCCGCTTCCCTGCACATCTTCAGCAGCTTGATATGGAATCAAACGGAAAATCAGTTAACCGCTTTGGTGAAAAAATTGACTATGTAACAGGTCCTGTAATTTTTGGTGAACCAGGAACAAACGGCCAGCATTCCTTCTATCAATTGCTGCATCAGGGAACTGACATTGTACCGCTTCAGTTCATTGCTTTTGCAGAAAACCAGACAGAAGAAGATATCGTAATCAAAGGTTCTACAAGCCAGGTAAAACTTTGCGCAAACGTAACAGCTCAGATTGTTGCATTTGCCTGCGGTAAAAAAGATGAAAATCCTAACAAAAACTTTGCAGGAAACAGACCAAGCAGCCTTATCTACGGCAAGAAACTCACACCAAAATCTCTTGGCGCACTCCTTGCTCATTACGAAAACAAAGTAATGTTCCAGGGTTTTGTTTGGAACGTTAACTCTTTCGATCAGGAAGGCGTTCAGCTTGGAAAGAAACTTGCACTTTCTGTACTCGACGGAAAAACAGAAGGAGCTCTCAAAGCATACGCTGACCTTTTGATAAAATAATAAGTTTTTGACAGAGCAATAAAATAAAGGTATACAGGATTTAAAGATTTACAGCATGCAAAAATTTATGTTTTGAACGACATATATTTTTTCATGTTCTGATTAATATCCTCTGAATCCTGTATATCTTTACTACCAATTCTTAATCTGAATCCACATTAGATAACCCCCTTACAACATTCATATCCCTCTTAAACAGTTTAAATATTCTATACAATCTGTTAGAATAGGTTTAATGCGAAACGATGCACATTCTAAATTCTTGATTTCTCTTTTGCTTATATTATCGATACTTACAGGATGCAGTAAAAATTCCAGCAAGTCTTCACGAAAAAATGAACGGCTTTATCTGGACAACACCTTTTATTTTGCTGAATCAGACGAATCTTCAGATATAAACACGGCAAATCAGCTTGAATACAAACCTCTGCCGTACATGAAATTCCGAAATGTTTCTGATGCAATGGAAAAAGGCACAAAAGTTGCGTGGATAAAATCAGAATTTGAACTGCCCGAGAACCTTAAAAACGAAAATCTTTGTTTTGTAATTCCATATATTCATTTTGCTGCAAAAATCTATCTTAACGGAAAATTCATCGACAAATGCGGAAACATGTCTGGGAACCTTCAGGAAGCAGGATATAACGCACATATTTTTTATTTTCCAAAGGATTTATTAAATCAGGACGACGTAAACACAATTCAAATAAAGCTTTTGTGTTTAGGACAGGCAACAATTTCTGGAGGAACATTCATAGGCAAACAGGAAGATGCAAAATGGCAGGAAAGTATGCATACGTTCCTGCAAAGCAGGGTTTACATATTTTCGGAAGGCGGATTGTTTTCATCATTCTTACTTTTTACGATTCTGTTCTTCTTCTATAAAAGAGAAAGGGTATACCTTATTTTTGCAGGACTAAACATTACTTCTATGATTTTCTTTGCAAACTTTTTTATGCCGGAACTTCCATGGCTTACAGGCGAAAACGGTCTTCCATTTCTGTTTACAATTAAAGCAACAAAATGTTTAAGCTTTATATTTATTTCGTTTCTTTTTACTCTGTTTGTATTTGCTTTCTTACATTATCCGCATCATCAGATAGAACGAGTATTAAGGGCAATATGCGGTTCAATATGTACAATTCTTATTATTGCAGCACGCAATTATCAAGAACTTGTAAGCAGAACTCATTTAATCATACTTTTATCGGGCATTGATGTACTTTTTGCATTTGCATTAGTTATTCGATGTCTTTTTATAAAAAAATACAAAGAAAAAGCATTTTATCTGTTCATTTCTTTAGTTCCGCTTATAATAACACTGATTACCGACCTTATTTTACGCGAAGTATTCAGGATTATAACAGTTCCATACATGGCATTATTCGGCTGGCAGATTACAATTGTATTCTTCTTTGTTTACTTCAGCCTTCAATATAAGAGCATTGCCATAAGAATGGAATATCTTAATGCAGAACTTGAAAACGAAGTTATGCAGCAGACACGCCAGCTTACAGATACAAATACAAAACTTCAGCATGAACGCGCACTTTCAGAAAAAGATCTTCAGACTGCAGCTCTTGTACAGCGTAAACTTTTTTCCATACCGGAAGACAAAATTACAAAATGGGATATCAGCGTAACTTATGCACCACTTTCGATTGTTTCCGGCGACCTTTTTAACTTCTATACAACAAAAGATACTCTTAACGGGCTTTCTTTGTTCGATGCTTCTGGTCATGGAGTTGCAGCGAGTCTTGTTACAATGCTCTCCGAAAATATCATAAAGGAAGTATTCCTTAAAAACAGAAACACAGCAAAAAACGAACCTGAAAAAGCAATGAGAGAAATAAACAAGCGTTTTATTTCTGCAAAAGGCGAAATAGAAAATTATATGACAGGTCTTCTGTTTGATTTTTCTGAACAGGAAGATAATTCATGTCTCGTAACTTTTTCGAATGCGGGTCATCCAAGTCCGCTATATTACAATGCTGAACAAGACAAAATGGAAGAACTTCTGCCTGATATTGAAAATGCAGGTTACGGTCCTGTTGGAATTTCTGGTTTTGATTTTCATTATACATCAATAAAACTTACGGTAAAAAAAGATGATATTCTTGTGCTGTTTACAGACGGTCTTACGGAATCTATGAACGACAACCGTCAGGAATTCGGTCTGAAAAATGTGAAGAAAATTATTGACGGTGCAAAATCCGAAAGTGCAGATTCAATAATGCATAAACTTATGTACAATCTTTACAAGCACATTGGAGATGCAAACAAAACAGATGATATAACGGTAATCATTCTTAAAAGACTTTAATTTCTTTTTGATACTTCAATATTTGTGATACAATAACAAAGAGGACTTTATGAAAGAACGACAATCACGTTTAAAAGCTATTAAACATCTTATAAAAAATAATGTAATCGAAAGTCAGGATGAACTTCTTACAATACTGCAAAAACAAGGGTTTGAAGTAACACAGGCAACTTTAAGCCGCGATTTAAAGCTCTTAAAGGTTGGTAAAGTACCGGATGGAAAATCGCGCTATATGTACGCATTGCCTGGCAACGAAAAAAACGGCGAAACAAATGCAATTTACGTTCAGGATTTTTTGCGAGGCTATCTGAGTATAGATTTTAGCGGAAATATTGTAGTTATAAAAACCTTCCCTGGCCACGCAAACACAGTCTGCAATGCAATAGATAATTTTAATATGGACGAAATCCTTGGAACTGTAGCGGGCGACAACTGTATGTTTGCATGTCTTAAAGAAGGTGTTACAGGAAAAGAATTCAAGGAAAAATTGGGAAAAATAATACCAGGTCTGAACGACTAAGGAGGAATGAGAATTAATGCAGTTTACAAGTACAAGAAACAGCAGTCTGTCTGTAAAATTTTCTGAAGCTGTCAGAGATTGTTTTCCTGCCGACGGAGGAGTTTTTATTCCTTCTGAAATTGAAGATATGCGGCGCTGGATTTATTATATGGATGAATCTACTAGCTTTTCATCTGTTGCAGGTTCAATTACGTCGGCACTTATAAAAGACGAATTTTCACCGATTATCTGCGAAAAAATAGCAACGGCAGCATTCCCCTTTTCTCCAACTGTTCGCCAGATTGATGACCATCTTTTTATGATGGAATTGTACAACGGATATACAGGCTGCCATAAAGATTTTGGAATTTCATATCTTGCTTCATATCTTGAATATACGCTGCAATTAAACGGTGGGAAAGCTATTTTCCTTGATTTTACTTCGGGAAGTCTTGGTGCACTTTTTTCAAACATTCTTAAAGGCAAAAAAAATCTAAAAGCTGTCCTAGTATATCAAAAAGGAACAGTTCGCGGATTAAAAGATGAAGATTTGGTATGGAACGGTGGAAACATTTATCCTATTGAAATGGAAGGAACCGAAGCCGAAATAAAAAATACCATTGCTCAGATTTTTGGCGATGCAAATTTTGTAAAACAATATAATCTTACAGTTGCAAATACAACAAACGTTTGCCGTCTTTTAGGACAGATTTTTATCTTTCCATATTCATTTGCACAAATTAAAAAGAAAATTGACGGTGATGTTTATTATGCGCTTGATGCCGGTAACTACGGAACACTTATTGCAGGCCTTTACAGCTGGAAGTTTGCATTGCCTGTTTCAGGTTTTCTTGTACCTGCAACAAATGAATTATCACAATCACCAGACGGAATTCCTGTTGTAACAGATTCGTTTATTGATTTGTCAAAAAGAAAGAACACTTCTCCGGTTTCACCTGCAAATCTTGAACGGCTGGAATCATTTTTTGGCAACAATGCCATGATGATAAGAAATTTTATATTCCCTTCAGAAGTTTCAGAAAAACAGAGGGAAAAAGCTGCAAAAGAACTTTATATTAAATACGGAATTTTTGCAGATCCTGAAACAGCAAGGGCGTATGCATGTATAAAAGACAGAGGCAACGAGATTTTTGATGAGGCCGGAAGTGTCGTTCTTACCGCATACAATCATCCGGCATTGAGTGCTGATTATTGCAGGCATATTATAGGCGAATCCCCGAAAATTCCTCAGAACATTCAGGAATCGCTTAAAGGGTATGAACTTAACAGGCCGTATGCCACAACATCAGACGACCTGAAAAAAATAATACAGGATTTATAACAAGACAGAATTACTGAATCATTTCAAAATATTCTTCGGTTTTTGCATCAAGTTCAGCGGCAATTTTCTGAATTTCCGTCTGAACAGCTTTTGCTTTTTCTCCGTTTGAATATACAGCAGGATCTGCAAGTTTTGCTTCCAGTTCAGCTTTCTTTTCTTCAAGCTTCTGAATTTCTTCTTCCATTTTTGCAACGGCTTTTTCTTTTTTACGGCGTTCAGCTTCTGCTTTTTTCTGTTCTTCCCACGAAAGTTTTGCAGCAGTTTTTGTCTCAGAAGATGAAGAGGCACTATTTGCATTCGCAGAGGTCTTTGTAACGGCAACTGCATCTCCAGCATTCTGTTCTGCTTTTAAAAGCTGTTCCATGTAATATTCGTAGTTTCCAGGGAAATATTTAAATTTACCGGGAGTTAATTCAAGAACTGACGTTGCAAGCTGTTCAATAAATCCACGGTCATGACTTACAAAAACAACGGTTCCGCCAAAATCTTTTAATGCCTGCAAAAGCACATCCTTGGAATGCAAATCAAGATGGTTCGTCGGTTCATCCAAAACAAGCAGGTTTACAGGACTAAGCAGCAGCTGCAAAAGAGCGATACGGCTTTTTTCACCGCCCGACAATACATCAAGAGGTTTGTAAACATCATCACCGCGGAAAAGAAATGCACCAAGCATATCACGAAGTTTTGGAATAAGTTCAAGAGGAGCTTCGCTTTCAAGATATTCAAGAATTGTCTGGCTGCCTTTTATTGTTTCCGCATTATCCTGACTAAAATATCCTATTTTTACACCTGCGCCTGGAATCATTTCGCCCGAATAATCAGCATCATGCCCTGAAATTATGCGTAAAAGCGTTGATTTACCGGCCCCGTTTCGTCCTGCAACAACAAGTCTGTCGCCATTTTCAAGAGTCAGCTCAAGATTTTCAAGAACATTCCTTTTTCCATCATAAGATTTGCAGATATCTTTCATTCTAAGAACAAGCTGCCCTGAATGAGGTGCCGGCGGAAATTTAAAATAGATTTTCTTAAGGTTTTCAGGAATTTCTATGCGTTCCATCTTATCAAGTTTTTTCTGATATTCCTGTGCCTGTGCCGCCTTAGTTGCCTTATATCCGAAACGGTTTATAAAATCTTCAAGTTTTTGAATTTCCTGCTGCTGCTGTTCATAAGCTGCAATCAGAGTTTTTAATTCAACTTCGCGCACTTTTTCATATTTACTGAAATTACCCTGATAGCATTTTAAAGTTCCGTTAAATAATTCATAAACTTCATTAATCGTAACATCAAGAAAATAACGGTCATGACTAACAAGCAAAAAACCGCCGTTATAAGACTGCAAAAACTGTTCAAGCCAGTTGCGTGCTTCAATATCAAGATAGTTTGTTGGCTCATCAAGAAGAAGAATATCAGGATTCTGCATAAGCGCCTTTGCAAGTGCAATACGCATCTGCCATCCGCCTGAAAATTCTTCGGTACGGCGGTCAAAATCTTCGCGGGAAAAACCAAGACCTATAAGAACGCCTTCGGCAGATGCACGCCGTCTATGCCAGCCGCTTTCTTCAAGCTTTGCAATAAGTTCTGCCTGCTGCTCAACCTTTTGCTGTTCACCAAGTTCGTCGATTTTTTTCTGCATTTCGTAACCGAATTCGAATGCCTTGTCTGCTTCTTCCATAAGGGTACAGCCCTGATGAGTAAGTCCTGACTGCGGAAGATATGCAATACGGCAATCTTTTTGAACGGCACGGTTTCCTGAATCAGGTTTTATAAGACCAGCAAGAACTTTTATAAGTGTTGATTTTCCGGTTCCGTTTGCACCGGTCAGTGCAGCTTTTGTTCCTGCCTGAAGATTTATAGTAACGTTTTTAAGGATATCCCTGTCGCCAAATGCAAGAGACACCTGAGAAAATTGAACGAATGCCATTATTTTACCTTAAAATATATAATAACAGGACTTGAACTTCTTGAAACAATAAGATTTCCCTTTATAGAAGCCGCACTTGCATCTTCAAACCTGATACCGTCCTGTTCCATCTTATAAAGGAAATTAACTTCACTGCTCATGCCTTCAAATTTCAAAGTCAAAACTCCATCATAAGACTGTGACAAAGAACGTGACAATGCATATTTTACACAAGCAGTACCCATATTTTTTGCAGAAGATTCTATCAGTGTCGGTACAAGAAGCTTATAATTTGTCCATCGGAATGAACCGTCTTCAGACAATGTAAGAGTACCATAACTGCTGCTAGAAAATTTCAAACCATGAGAAACAATATTTGAATATGCTGTTGAACGACGTTTCTTCTCTGCACTTACAATTTCAGAAATACTGTCATTAAGAATTACAAAATCCAGATCCTGAGGTTTTCCGCTCTGACCTGTATAACGGATAATAATATAACCTTCTTTTTTATAGAAAAGTTTTATAGGTATATCTTTTAATGTATATTCCTTTTTATCCTGTCGTACAAAACCGTTATATTTCCAGGACTCATGAATATCACTAAGATTAAGAATAACTTTTTCGTTTTCGGTATCAATGCGGAAGAAATAAGAAGCATTGAGCGTTGTAAGATCAATATTTCCTGCATCAATAAGAGTTTTAAATGAATCGGGATACCAGTTTTTGTTCAGAACAGATTCGAAATATGGATCATTCTTATCTTCTTCATCAACAACCTGATTTTCAGGCATATTTCCATTTTCATCCGTCTGGAAAAGATCAAGACTGTACGAAAAACACCAGCCCTGAGTACCGTTTTCTGTAAGAACTCTGTACCATTCACCAGGAAGCGGTTTACTTCCCGACATAGGAGTCTGCCCTTTTCCTTTATAAAGGATTTTGATGATTTCGCCCTTACGGAATCTATAAACCTGTTTTGAAGTATTTACAGCCTCAGCCCTGCATGGAAGACCGTCAATTTTTACAGAAGCGTATGTCTGTTTACATTCCAGATATTTTTCAGTTTTCTTAACGACATCCTTGTATTTTCCAGGCTCTGTAAGCTGCCACAAAGGAATTTCTATTTTTTCGATAGTTTCAGTTCCATCTTCTGCAACCGTTTTTACACCTGCAACGTAAACATGCGAAATATTCGATTTTATATATACAGGAAGGATTTCACAATCAAGAAGATGTTTTTCAGGCATATTCCAGAGAAGAATACTGTAACCCATTATTTTTTCTTTTTTGCATGATGATATCGTCAGTATCGAAAATAAAACAAATGAACAGATTAAAAATTTTCCGAATGATTTTCTGATAGAATTCTTCATAATATAGAATAATATCAGAAAATCATAAAATGTTCACTATGCAGACGAATACATTCCAGATTCAATCAGTGCTTCTGCATTACAAAAAATGCTCTCGCAGGAACCGTATTTTGCTCCGATTCTATTCTTCAAATCTGAACCATTTGAAATCAAAGCGGCAGCCTGGAAGGAATACAAAACTTACTTTCTGCATAGAGCCTGTTACCGGTTTTATTTCAAAAGTTTTTTCTTCATAGCCATCGGTATGAGAAAATTCTATTACCTGTGTTGTTGAAGAACCATCTTTTGCAAAGAATTTTAAGTTTATTGTATTGTTTTCTATATCAGATTTTCCGCAGATTACAAGTTTACCTGCCTTCTTTGAACCAAAATCCATATCAGCAAAATCAAGATTGACATTATTTCCGATTTTTTCTACAGCATCACAAGTTTTTTCAAATGTATCACCGACAATATCGTTTGCATCAAGAGCACGTAGTTTTGCAAAAGCCTTAGGCGTTTTATCAAAATAAAAACCATGCAAATCCATTCCTGTAAACAGTTTTAGAGTAAGCGTGTGAACTCCAAAAAGCCTTCTGTCCAGCGTGAACACATTTTCGGAATAAGTATTGTAAATTGATTCGTGACGGTATGTGAATTTTCCAAGACAAACGGCTTTTTCTGCATCATCAGGAATTCCATCCCAAACTTCAAGAGGAAGTTCCGTATCAAATGTAAAAATCGGAATATGAATTGTATCTGCACCATCCGAACCAAAATCAACTTTATCAAAGGCAACCCAGGTTTCTCCTAAAAACCTGTTTGAAATACCGCTTTCGAATGTAACAGTCGGTTTACCCTTATTTTCGTTCCAGCGGCTCATTCGGCAGGCCTCTACAAGTTTATACGGATTGAGTTTAGGATTACCGATGCCTTCAACACTAAAATTTAAATCGCTTATAACTTCATCGTATTTTGTTCCGTTATGAGAAGTACAGCGAAGAATGCATTCTCCATCACAGGCACCACGGATTACAGCCGTCTGAACTCCAGGCGCAACATCTTTTATAGAAGCAATTTCTATATAATCGCTTGGAACACATTCTTTTAAAACAGGATTCCACAAAATCTTTTTATCTGTTGCATTTGCAGGAAGAATTTTTGCAGTTACTTTAATTTCCCTGTTTTCTGGAGTAAGCGTGCACGAACCTTCACAGGAAAGTTCAATTTTTCGAACAGGCACGTAATCATTAACAGGAATATCTTTATCATCAGACGTTTTTACAACAACCGTGTCGTTCATTTTTTCAGTTCCCGCACAATCTGCCGCATTTTCAGTCCATTTTTCAGAAACACCGTCATACGAAACACAAGATTTTTCAAGTCCTTTACTAAAAGCTTTTACAGTAAAACTTGCATTTTCAGAAGAAGCCCGGATTGCAGCTACAAGGCGGTTTGCAAAAAGCCTTCGTGTATGAGTTTTACCGTCGCAAGAAACATATTCTTCATAATCGGTAGAATCTCCGTTATCCATTCCGACAAGTTCTGCATCTCCCGAAACTTTTATGGTGATATAATTTCTTGCATTTTCAACAGGAACATTTTTATCATCACAAGTAAGGATATCTATAAAATACAGATTGCCTGTTTTTTCCTTTTCAGGACACAAAAGAATTTTTGAAGGATCACCGCAGGATTTTTTTGTTTCTTCGGCAATCACATTTCCTTTTTCATCATAACCGACAACTTTAATTTCGCCTTTCTGATATGCAAGCTGCCATTTTCCAAAAGGTTCTTTACCGTCTTTATGATTTATAGTCTGTTTTCCATAAGAAACGCCGTTACAGAAAAGTTCGACAGCATCGGCATTGGAGTATGCCTTTACATCAATAATCTGACCTTCGTTCCAGTCCCAGTAAGGAAGCACATGAACAAACGGAGCGGCATTTTTGTATGCCCATTCTGATTTATAAAGATAGAAGGTATCTTTCGGGAAGCCTGCCGTATCAATCTGACCAAAGAATGAATTTTTTGTGTGATATGGCGTCGGCTCTCCAATATAATCCCATCCAGTCCAGATATATTGACCTGCGCTAAATGGACAGTCGCGGTCGTTTGCAATAACGGTTTGGGTATTTGCAGCGCCCCAGGTTGTAGTACAGTTTCCAAGCGTTGAACACTGACCGTCGCTGAATGTAACAAGTTTTAACGAATCCGGGAAATGATATATTCCGCGGCTTTGAACTGTAGAACCAGTTTCCGAACCATAGATTTTCCATTCAGGATATTTTTCATGATGTTCGTTGTAAAGGCGTTCAAGATAATTGTAACCAACTGTATCAATATTTTTTGCACAATTTTGAGCGCCATCCGTCATCATATAATTTGAAGCAATTGTTACCGGCGCATTTTCCGAACCGTCGTGTTTTTTTACAAAACCATAAAGGCGTTTTGTAATTTCAAGCCCGTTTCCCATATGTGTATCATAAATTTCGTTTCCTATAGACCACATCAAAAGGCTCGGATGATTTCTGTCTTTTCTTACCCAGCTTGCAACATCTTTTGAGCACCATTCGTTAAAATAATTGCCGTAATCAAAAGGAGTTTTAGACTTTTCCCACATATCAAAGGCCTCGTCGTCTACAAGAAGCCCGATTTCATCACACAAATCCATCCATGCTGCTGGCGGCGGATTATGCGAACATCTTACAGAATTAACGCCCATTTCCTTTAAACGCAAAAACTGACGTCGCAATACATTAACATCAAAAGCAGAACCAAATAATCCCAAATCGTGATGCTGGCACGCTCCCTGAATTTTTACATGCTTACCGTTAAGGAAAAAGCCTTTATTGTTTGTAAAACGGGCATCCTTAAAGCCGCAGTGCAGTTTTTCAGAATCAATTATATTTCCGTCAGAATCAAGAAGTTCAACAACGGCAATATAATAATACGGATTTTCGACATTCCAAAGGTTCGGATTTGTTACACAAAACTCCAGGCTGCTTCTAAAAAGTTTTCGTCCTCCTATACCGCATACGCATGAATGTAGAAAATCCGATTTTTCATCGCAAAGAGGAACAGGCTTACCGCATGCCCCGTCTACCTTAGAAGAACAGGCGGTTTTCAGTTCAACCTGATTTCCATCCATATCAAGAAGTTTTGTCCGTACAGAATAACCGTCCAGCTTTTCTGTATTTGAGGCAACTTCACAGGAAAGCGAAACTGACCATTCAGCATAATCATCTTTTACACACGGACTTGCATGAATATAAACGCCATCCGAAACAAGGAATGTATTTTTTGTGTTGATAAAATGTACGTCGCGGAAAATGCCTGCGCCAGAATACCATCTTGTATTACAATTCTGATAAACTGCAATTACAACAATTTCATTTTCGCCAGCATGAACAAATTCAGAAATATCAAATTCAAAGGCCGTATAACCGTATTTCCATTCGCCTGCTTTTTTTCCATTAACCCACACGCCGCAGTTCATATAAATGCCTTCAAACCGAACTGCATTACGGCAACCGTTTACCTGCTCTTCCGAAAGAACGAATGTCTTTTTATAAAATCCCGTTGAATTTTTATATAAATCCTTAACATGCCCAATCATCCAGTCATGAGGAACATTTACAGGAACATAATTCAAACTTTTCGTTTGTTCATAAAAATCATCAGGCAAAAAAAGGACAGGTTTTCCGTCCTTAAACATTGAATCATTATCAATCGCAATTTCACAAAACTGCCAGTCATCATTAAAAAGCTGTCTCATAACTACATTATAAATGCAAAAGTGTCATATAGAAAAGAATAATTTATAGCACATTTTTTTTAGAAAATTATACAATTTTACAACAAACCAGGGCAAACGATGAATAAATCAGCCATATTGAGTGACATCGTTTTTTCTTGTATAATATCTTCTATTATTTACAGAGATTTCAGAGGATAAAGATGATTGATAAGTGGGAAATTGTAATCGGTTGTGAAATCCACACCCAGCTTTTGACAAAAACTAAGGCTTTTTGTGCCTGCGAAAACCGTTATGGCGGAATGCCTGATACTCGAGTTTGCCCGGTTTGTCTTGGACTTCCTGGAGCAATGCCGCGTATTTCCAAAGGTTATGTTGAACTGGGAGCAGTTGCAGGTCAGGCTTTGAACTGTAATATTGCACGTTTTACAAAGTTCGACCGTAAGCATTATTTTTATCCTGACTTGGCAAAGGGCTATCAGATTACTCAGTATGATATTCCGCTTTGTA
>CAMOWQ010000048.1 GCA_946628495.1 uncultured Treponema sp.
TGATAATATTTTTGCCTTTTCAGGATTTATATTCTTTCTTTTCATTAATGTTATTAAAACCTTTTCGAGTCAAGATAAATAATTTTTTTCTTCCACTTAGTATAATAATAACAGATTATTAATAATTGTCAAAATTTTAATAAATTTAAATGAGATAAGAGCATGTTAGTATTTCAAGACAAAGGATTTTAAATAAGTCTAAAAACTAAGAATGAAGTTTAAGATACTGAATAAAATCTGCTTCGGACAAAGGTTTTGAATAAAAATATCCCTGAACCTGATCACAATTAATAGATTTAAGGAAATCTCTCTGCTGAACTGTCTCTACACCTTCGAAAATCGTCTGTTTTTCGAGGTTACGGCTCATTTCAATAAGAGTCTGTATAAAACCGGCATTTTTTTCGTCAAATGCACCTTCTGAATTCAGAGAAGAAGCAAGAAAAGCCCTGTCAAATTTAAGAACATCAACAGGAATTGACGTAAGCATATTAAGCGACGATTCACCAGAACCAAAATCATCCATTGCGACAGAAAATCCTTCTTTGTGCAAAAGCTCCGTAATTTCGCGTAAAGTATTTCTGCTCATAACAGAACGTTCTATAATTTCAACCTGAACAAAACTTGTAGGAATACTATATTTACTGAATGTCTGAAGGAAATCATGCATGAATTTATCAGGCTTACTGTGATTTCGCGACATATTTACCGAAATTGGAACAATCGGCGACATTGAATTAAGCTGTTTTTGAATAAAATTAAAAACCTTATCATAAACATAAAAATCAAGCTGAGTTATAAAACCGTTACGTTCAAAAATCGGAATGAATGAAGCTGGAGAAAGAAGACCTAATTCCGAACTTTGCCATCGTACAAGAGCTTCTGCACCGACAACCTTATCTGTTGCAAGAGAAATTTTAGGCTGATACATTACGATAAACTCGCCGTTTGCAAGGGCGGTTTCCATGTGATTTTCAATAAACCTTTCCTGATTTATCTTTTTCAAAAGCCGCGAATTATAAATTGCATACTGCTGCATTGCGAAATCTTTTATCGTACTTTTTGCAAAAGAAACCTGACCTATAAGATTCTGAATTGTCGTGTTTTCTGTAGAATTTCGCTGCATACTGAAGGTAATTCCAAATTTTACCTGAAATGGAATTTCGTATGATTTGATTATCTGATTTATTTCTGCAAGTTCTTTCTTAAAAAGTCCCATTGCTTTTTGAATGGTTGTAATCTTTATAAGGAAATAAAAATGATCTGCAAATCCCCTTCCTAAAATACCGTTGTAATTTTTTGCAGCTGAAAGAAGTTTTCCGCCAAGATAAACAATCAATTTATCAGCCTGTTCTTCGCCAAAATTCTGATTTATGAATTTAAATCCTTTTATATCACATTCAATTACCATGAATTTTCCATGCGGATATTTTTTAAGAATCTTGCTTGCCTCATATTCGAATTTTTCCCTGTTCCACAAATTCGTAAGAGGATCATAGTAACTTGCAATAACATCTTTTTTCTGCATCCATTTAATAATGCGGACTTCCAGTACAAGCAAAACTAAAAAGATGCAGAATGCTGTCATAAAAATGTAAAGGCTGTAATATCTGTATTCCTCATAAAGAGCTTCTATAGATGCCTGTTGAATTTTATATCCCAGAGTCCAGTCTGTACCAGGCACTGTATGATAGATAAGATTTATTGTCGTTCCATCAATGCCTTCTGTTTCAATCATACCGTTTGTAAGGCGCGAAACATATTCGGAATTAAGCAACCTGTATTCTGAAGAAATCGGTGAAAAAGAACGGTTAATATAAGCTGTATTGTCCGTATAAATGAATTTTCCGTTTTTATCAAGCAATACCGTATTTTCATTATCAGCAATACAGAATTTAAAATAATTTTCCTGAAGTGTAGAAAGTTTTACAGAGGCACAAAGAAGACCTTTTACATTGTAATTTGCATCAAAAACCGGTTCAGAGATAATAAAAATCAGTTCGCTGGTGTTCATATAGGAAAGAATGCCTGAAATATGAAAATCCGACTGATATCTCCAGACTTCGTTAATCATGGAAGTGCCGGAACAGTTTATTATGCTTCCATCCGACACCCAGGCAGTTTCTGTATTATCAATATAGAATATATTGTAAAAATCAGGATGTTTTTTATAAGCCTGCTCCATAATCATATCGTGAATATCTTTTGAACTTGCAGATTCCCATGTAAAAGGATTATAAAAACCATCCAGTAAAAATTTATAATCGTTAAGATAGAAAGAAAGTGAACGACAGTAACTGTCAGTTAATAGATAATATTTTTCAAAATACTCTTTTTCTGCTTTCTTACTGATTTTTCGAATAAAAAAACTGCTCAGTGCTACCGTTACGCTTATAAGTATTACTGCGATAATTATTGAAAGAAAAATTTTTAACGATGTTGGATTTACGGAATGTTTTTTCACAACAAATGCCTTCTGAACAAACCTGAATATCTTCGATTTTATCACACAATATAAAAAAATTCTAATAATTCTTTGTCATATTCCGATAAAAATAACAGGCGTCCATTAACGCCGCTGCGAGGTTCAAAATGACAGTCGGAAACATTTCAAGTTATTCATACGGAAGTATTTCTCAAGGCGGGGCAGCCGGAAAACTCTATGTTCCGGTAAGCCGTGCAGCATTATTATATTCTCATTTTGATCATGTTTCTGGTGTTGCAGCAAAAAATGGACAGAGCGGCATTTCAATAAGTAAAATCCGCATTTTAAATTCATTAATAGAACGGCTTTCTTCAATAAAAAGTGAACCGCGTCAACTTGTTACAGACATTAGCGACGAACAGGCAGACGTTCTTATCGAAAACTATCAGAAACAAATACAATCTGCTGCTGCCCAAAATCCATACATTACAGCAGGAAATCAGGCAGATATTGGCAGTCTGTTTTCTTTTACAGCCTAAAATACAATCTTAAATACTGTTTTACATACGGTCTGAAAACAGGCCGTATATAAAGTTATTTCCACAAGAACCACAAAAGCAAGGCAGAAGCTGTAGTTGTAATTAAAGTAAACGGTGCACTTATTTTTAAGAAGCCACCAAAATTGATTGGATGACCTTCCTTTTTAAGAATTCCCATAGAAACAATATTTGCAGAAGCTCCGAACGGTGTAAGATTACCACCAAGACAAGAACCGACGAGCAGCGCGAACATATAAAGTTCACGAGCTATGCCCATATTAGATGCAAGGGTCGCGGCTACTGGAAGCATAACAATAATATAAGGTACATTGTCAACAAAGCCTGAAATAATAACAGAAAGCAGAAGAATCAATAAGAAGCCTATGAATTTATTTCCGCCTGTAATTCTTTCTATAAACAATGCAAGTTCTTCAAGAAGGCCTGCTTCCGAAATTGCACCGACAACTACGAAAATACCGATTAAAAAGAAAATAGTTTCCCAATCCAGCTCTTTTACAAGAGTCCTTACTTCATCTAGCGATTTTTTCTGATTGAATCTATACCAGATAAGTCCCGCAATTCCAAGAAGCATTACAAACACACCAGATGCATAACCTAATTCTGTACTAAAGAACGAAATTGCAGCAAGTCCAAAAATCATTGCAAGCAGAAGAAATGCCGGGAAATATGAAATGACAGGCTCTTTATCAACGACAGCCTTATCTTTGATATGCCCGAAAATGCAATAAAAGAATATGCATCCTGCTATCATACCAATCTGAATGATAAAGAAAATGGAAAGTATTCCCTTATGAACAAAAAAGTCGTTAAAATTATATCCTGCATAGCTTGCAAAAATCATTGACGGCGGATCTCCGACAAGAGTTGCTGTTCCTTCCAGATTTGACATAACGGCAAGACCAACCATAAAAGGAACAAGATTAATCTTAAGCTTTTTTGAAAGTGAAATTGCAATAGGAGCCATAACAAGAACAGTTGCAACATTTTCAACAAAAATAGAAATAATGCCTGTCATTGCAAGAATAAGGACAACGGCAATTCCTGTATTAGGAGAAATTCGTATTAAAGCATCTGCAATTCTGGCAGGAACCTTAGAATACAAAAACAAAGCGGCAATCGTCATACTGCCGACATAAATCATAAGAATGTTCCAGTTAACAAGCTCTAAAGCGGCATGCGCAAGAACCCCAAAACGTCCGGATTGTGCATATCCCTGATTAAAAACTTTTTCCGGAAAAAACAAAGAAAGTACGAGCAGGAAAAGAACCGCGCCTGTCGTAAAGAAAACCTTTTTGTCCTGAAAGATGATTACAAGAAGATACATCAACAGGGCAACAACCAAAATAAGCCATTTTAATTCAAACATAATTTATAAATTATGGATTAATCTTCAAATAGTCAAGAAAAAAGGAGGTGTCACACAAGTTTAATACATCAGAAACCTTTCGAGCAAAATTATTACAACATCAATATACAGAAACTTAACATAAGTTCGTACAAAGAATTTGAATATATCGTAAATTATGTTATAATAACAAAATGTTCATAATTTCATATTTACCGTTAATTTTTAAATGGCTGCTTATCTGCCTTGCTTTTCTGATTATTGTGCCTTTTACGGTTCAATTGATTATATGGATTGTATTGATTCTTGCCTGTTTTACAATTCCAATGAACAAAGAATATTCAAGTCCATCAAACTTCTACAGACGTCTGTTCAATCTTGGCTACTGGAGCTTATGCAAACTTGCGCGTGTAAGAATTCACACAAGCGGATTGGAAAATGTACCGTACGGAACACGATTTATGTTCATTTCGAATCACCGTTCAAAATTTGACAATATGATTCACAGTCTAGTTTTACATAAAGAAAACGTTGCTTTTATTTCAAAACCGGAAAATTTCAACATTCCAATTGGACGACATTTTATGGTAAGGCAATGCTATCTTCCAATTGAACGGGGAAATCCAAAAAGTGGACTAAAAACAATTCTTAAAGCATCGGATTATATTTCAAAAGGACTTACTTCAATCGGAGTATTTCCGGAAGGTACACGAAGCCTTGATGGTAAACTTCTGGAATTCAAACCGGGATGTTTTAAAATTGCAGAAAAAACCGGCTGTCCTATAGTTATAGGAGTTACACAGGGAACTCAGAATATACACAAAAATTTTCCTTGGAAAAGAACTGACGTATATTTTGATATTATAAAACTTATTTCACCCGACGAAATCTTTGGAAAGAAAACGGTTGAACTTTCGGATTATTCGCGCAACCTTATTTCCAGTTATCTTGAATCGGATAAAAAAGATTAAACAAACCGCAACAGGAGGCATACATGATTTATGTATTTATGAACCCTTTGTCAAACAACAACAAAGGAGAAACTAAGGCAAACGAAGTAAGCAAATTTTTCGAAGGCGAAGAAATAAAATTCGTTGACGTAAGGGCTGCAGGAAATTCTCTTGATTTTCTGAACAAACTTTCAGAGCAGGACATTATAGTTATTGCCGGCGGTGACGGAACTTTACAGCATTTTGTAAACGACATTTATGGTAACGAAATAAAACAGAAGATTTATCTGTTTGCAAGTGGAAGCGGAAACGACTTTGCCCACGATGTAAAAGATTCTCAACCTGATGAGCGTTCCAAAACTCTCATTCCAATCAACGAATACATAAAAAGCCTGCCTATCGTAATTGTCGATGGATATAAAAAACACTTCCTTAACGGAATTGGATTTGGCATTGACGGCTACTGCTGCGAAGTAGGAGACGATTTAAGGGCAAAAAATACAGGCAAACCTATAAACTATGCAGGCATTGCGATAAAAGGCATCTTGGGAAAATTCCATTCCAGCAACGCAACAATTACAGTTGATGGCGTAACAAAAAAATACAAGCATGTAATTCTTGCGCCTACAATGATAGGTAGATTCTACGGCGGCGGAATGATGGTTGCGCCAGATCAGAACAGATTAAACACCGAGAAAACCTGTACAAGCATTGTATGGCACGACTGGAACAGACTTCATACGCTTATGTGCTTCCCTAAAATTTTTAAAGGAGAACATGTAAAATATAAGAAAATTATAGACATAAGAACCGGACATGAAATATCTGTCGTTTTTGACCGCCCGCAGGCATTACAAATTGATGGAGAAACAATCCGGCACGTAACTTCTTATACGGTAAAATACGGTATATAAATAATTTATAAACAGCAGACGGAAAGGCAAATGACATGTCATACAACAGGCATACAACATTTGCCTTTTACTTTTTTATAATTACATGATAAGATTGGAATATGAAGAAAGTCCTGATAATCAGCAATAAACCAGTTTTCAGCGAATTCTTAAAGCAGAAACTGTCAGCAGATCAGATTGAAGTAATACTCGCACAAGCCGGGCGTGATGCATACCCAAAACTGATGAATTCTTTACCGAACCTCATTCTTCTTGATATGGAAGAGGATAATTTCGATGAAATGGAGTTCCTCGAAAAGAAATCAAACGAACCGAACACTGCTCCAATTCCTGTTATTCTTTCAGGACCTACAATCGAAAAATCAATAGTTACAGGCTATGCAAAATTCGGAGTAATTAAATATTTTAAAAAACCTGTTCAATTCGATATTTATTTTGAATCAATCGGACGTGTTCTAAACATACCACTTTCTATGGACGACACGCCATGCGTTCTTGACCTGCACAGAAACAACAAACTTGTTTTTATTGAAATTGCAAAAGGACTTAACCGCGAAAAAATTTCCCTTTTAAAATTCAAACTTTCCGAATTAATCGAAAACGCAAAAATCGATACACCAAAAATTATCGTAATGCTTACAAATCTTGATTTATCCTTTGTTGACGGTTATAACATAGAATATCTTTTAGACATTATTATAAGCTGCGACAAAGTTCTTCCAAAAAACGTAAAAGTACTTTCTTTAAGTCCTTTTGTAAATGCTCTTGTAAAAGGTCATAATAAATATTCAGGAATGGAAGTTACACAGAATCTTTCGCAGGTTTTGAATTCCGTCGTAGAATCCTCTTTCAGCATGAATGTTTCTGACATTATTTCGGAGGCAGTTTTAACAAGCACTAATTCAGAAAACGAAGATGAAGACGCTGTTGATACAAGATTCTCTTCCGATGCAGTAAATCCTTCTGATGCTACAAAAAATGACGGTACATTCCTTAATATTGCAGTAATAGACAGCACTGATGAATCATGCCGTCAGACAATGGCAATTTTCTCTTCCATCGGCGCACACTGTATCGGTTATAAAAGCGGACAGGAATTCATGTCGTCTTACAAAGATGATGAATTCGATCTTATAATTCTAGACGTTTCCATGTCTGATTATTCGGGTTTTCAGGTTTTGCAGTCCATGCATGAAAATCCAAAAAGTCCATCTATTGTAGTTTATTCGCCTGCCCTGTCTAAAGAAGTAATTGCAAAAGTACTTAATGCGGGTGTAAAAGCCTATGTAATAAAACCTCAGAAACCACATATTCTGATTCAAAAGGCTCTTTCAGTTCTTCGAACCGAATAAGGATTTCTGTTGCATACGCATTAGCAGGAGAAGTTTATGGAAAAAATCAATCTTCATACGCACACAGTTTTTTGCGACGGTAAGAATTCTCCCGAAGAAATGATTCTTGCCGCCATACAAAAAAATTTTACAGTCCTCGGTTTTTCCGGACATACAATGTATCCGTTTGCATCAGACTGGCATATTGCACCGCGAGCTCATTCAGATTATGTAAAAGAAATTAAACGACTTGCACAGAAATACGACGGACAGATAAAAATTTACTGTGGATTTGAAGCCGATTTTCTGCCGCCTTTTTGCAAGCCCGTTTTTTCGGATTTTTCTGAATTCAATCCCGATTATATAATAGGTTCCGTTCACTATCTTGAAAAAGATGAACGACAGTTTACAGTAGACGATTCAACAGAAAACGTGCGTCGCGGAATACAGGAAATATACAACAACGACGGTAAAGCAGTTGTATGCGATTATTTTGAAACCCAACGTAAAATGCTAAAAACAGGAAACTTTCAGATTTGGGGACACCCAGATTTAGTAAGAAAACGAAACACTATTCTGAAATTTTTTAACGAAAACGAAACATGGTATAAAAACGAGCTTCTTGCCACCGTTCATGTTGCGGCAAAAACGGGTGTTGTAGCAGAAATTAACACAGGCGCAATTGCAAGAGGAGCAATGGATGATGTTTATCCTTCTGCATATTTTCTGGGCCTGCTTCATGATTACAAGATTCCTGTATGCATCAATTCAGACTCGCATTCTACAGAAACATTGGATTGTGCTTTTGAACGTGCTATGAACATTGCAAAAAAAATCGGATATACGGAATTGGTCTACCCCTTAAAAGACCGGGAAATAATAACTAAAATATAAAAAAATACCCGCATAACAGGAATTGTCATGCGGGCTTAACAAAACTATCTGTTTCTACGCTCTTCAGCACTTTGACAGGAAACACACATAAGGGCATACGGTAATGCTCTAAGTCTTTCCTGCGGAATTTCCTTACCGCACATAATACAAAGACCATATTTTCCCTTATATATTCTTTCCAAAGCATTGTCTATCATCTGAAGACGTTTAGAATCCTGAGATCCCAATGCAGTAAGCAAAGTTCTGTCAATTACATCTGCAGCAACGTCTGCTTCATCACCAGATTCAACATCCTTTATAAGGCTTTTCATGTCGTCGTTCTGATTAGCCAGTGTACTTAAAATGGCAGCCCTCTGCTCCTTAAGATTTTCTTTCATCTCATCAAGAAATGCCTGATCCATTTTTTCTTTCCTCCCGGTTACATTTTTAACTTGGTTGTCAAGTTTTAAAGTTTTGTATATACTAATATAAATGCAAAAGGTTAAAAAAACAACTTTTTTATTATAACTTTTTTGCAATTTTAGAATCGAATACTTTTGGAGAAATCAAAGGCAATTATGGCAAAAGAAGAGGCAATTGAAGTCGAAGGTGTTGTAACAGAAGCATTACCTAACACAACTTTCAGGGTTAAATTATCAAACGGACATGTAATCATGGCACACCTTTCAGGTAAAATGAGAAAACATTATATCAGAATCGTTCCGGGTGACAGTGTAAAAGTAGCCCTCTCTCCGTATGATTTAAATCGCGGAAGAATCATTTTCAGACAGAAATAATCATTCTGTTTTTCAACTCGGCTTTTGTTGAAAAAGATAATTCTGGTAATTAACTCAAAACCGGCAATAAAGGCTTTCCGAAAGAGGGAAGCCTTTTTTTATACTTTTAAATACATGGATAACCAATACGGATTAATCAAAGCATACTTCACTTAAAACTTTGACAATTTCGTTCAGCGGCTATCCCTTTGGAGGATATAACCACTATGACATTATTTGAAGATTTAAAATGGCGCGGACTTATAAAAGACGTTGCCGGAGAAGAATCTGATTTACAGAAAATACTCGACGGAAAACCTTTTGCTTTTTACTGGGGAACAGACCCTACAGCAGATTCTTTGCATCTCGGACACTACTCTTCTCTTTGTATGGCAAAACGTCTTGCAAATGCCGGTCATCATCCGGTTTTGCTTTGCGGTGGTGCAACAGGAAGAATCGGGGACCCACGTCCAACTGCAGAACGCGAAATCATCAGCGAAGAAAAAGTAAACAATAACATCAACGGTATCCGCAATCAGATTAAACGTCTGGTTCCAACCGCAGAACTTGTAGACAACTACGACTGGATGAAGGATTACACCTTCTTAAACTTCCTGCGCGACATTGGTAAGTACATCAACGTAAACTACATGCTTGATAAAGATATTATCCGCCGCCGTCTTGAAACAGGAATTACCTTTGCAGAATTTTCCTACATGCTCCTTCAGGGCTACGACTTCCTTCACCTCTATCAGGAAAAGAACTGCATTATGCAGGTTGCAGGAAGCGACCAGTGGGGAAACATCACAACCGGTGTAGATTTAATCCGCAAGGTTTTAGACAAAACTGCTTACGCTTTCACAATGCCACTCATTCTTGATGCAACAGGAAAGAAATTCGGTAAATCTGAAGGTAACGCTTTGTGGCTCGAAAAGTCACTTACCTCACCTTATGCAATCTATCAGTATCTGATTAATAGTGACGACTCTAAGGTTCTTGATTACCTCAAGGTATTCACCTTCCTTACCCGCGAACAGATTGAAGACATCTACGCACAGCAGCAGGCTGCTCCAGAAACACGCATTGCACAGAAAACACTTGCATGGGAAGTTGTAAAAGACCTTCACGGCAAAGAAGAAGCAGACAACGCCGTTCTGGTTTCAGAAAAGCTTTTTAAGGGAGACTTCAAAGGACTTTCAGTAAACGATATTATGACTGGTCTTAAAGGTGTTCCAAACTTTGAATACAAAGAAGAACTTTCTCTTGTTGATATGCTTGTAAACAACAAAATTGCATCTTCTAAACGAGAAGCAAGGGAATTCATAAAAGGCAATGCAATTTCTATAAACGGCGAAATTGTAAATGATGAAACCAAAATCATTTCTAAAGACATGGCTTTGGAAGGAAAAATCATCATTGTTCGCCGCGGAAAGAAAAAGTATTTTATTGCTGAACTGTAATTTATTTCTTTATTTCGTACGGCCTTTATTTGCACGGTTTTCGCTGTTAAGTCGGCGTAAACCTTTTAAGGCCGTCGAAATTCCTTTTACACCGTTAATCACAACTGCTATACAGATTAAAAATCCAAACGGAATATAAAACGAAATCCTGAACATAAACAATCCTGCCGCAGTCTGAAGTGCTTTTGTTGCAAGAAGCGAATAATATTCAGATTTAGAAGAAAAAACAGGCTCATTTTCTTTAGTCCAGGTATAGTGTTTGCCCCCGTTATTATAATCTGGATTGGCTCTTTGTCCGTTTCCATTAAAGAACGACCAGAAAGTATCATCATCACCAAACGGATTTGAATAAGTATACTGCGACTGATGATATGCCTGCTGATAATTCTGATTATATCCAGATGAAGAATAAGAACTTCTTGAATAATCAGACTGTCCTGCCAAATCATATTCACGACGGCGGCTGTCATCGCTTAAAACTTCATACGCAACGTTAATTTTTTTGAGCATATCTTCGGCAGCAGGATTATCAGGATTACGGTCAGGATGATATTTGAACGCAAGATTCCTGTAGGCCTTTTTTATTTCTTCTTTTGTAGCATTTTTGCTTACACCAAGCACTTCGTAATAGTTCATATATTAAAAATAATAATAAAAAAACAATGTTACAAGTATTTTCATGCAATAAATTATTTTAATATTACAGACAAATATTATTGCAACAACGGGAACTACAGCAGATATTCTATTTTAATATTACCCAGGTCGCTCCTGATCCGCCTTCTTCCTTATTTTTAGGATGTCCTGACGTTCCGCACCGCTTGTCGCTTTCTATAAAACGACGCACTAATTCACCAAGAACAGGATCTGTACCGGTTGTATGAATACCTTTGCCGTGAATTATAAGGATTTTTCGAATTCCCTTTAACTTACAACTGCTGACAAAACTATCAAGCCGAACCAACGCTTCATCCTGATGAAGTCCATGCAAATCAATCTGGGCTTCCGGCCGCATTTTTATAAGATAATTTCTGTCGCTTAATTTTGAATGTTCCTGCGTTTCTTCTGCAAGCTTATCCTTATCGATTGTTCCATAACGTCTAAGCCACATTTCCATAGGATTGACAGTTTTATTATTATCAATTTCAATCTGCTTTTGAATTGATTTTTCAAAATCCCTTTCGGCAGCACGTGCTTTTTCTTCCGCTGTAGGAGCATTTGCCTTTTTATGCGACACCTGATTTTTTCCGCTTTCCTTCTGTTTTTTTATTTTATCAGACTGGATTTTATCCCACTGATTAAGTATGTCGTTCATATCCATAAAAAAACTCCCGTAAATATATAATTGCTTTATTTTACAGAAATCACGGAATCTTGTGTACACCATCCTGCAATCTTATTATGACTTACAAACAGCCACTCACCCGCTTTTCCTTCAATCTGAACAACAATACCTTTATCAAGTTCTGCATTCATACTGGAATTTTCAACAGGTATTGAATGAATTACGCCACCCATAAACACACCCGTTTTTTTTGAAACATTCATACAAAGAAAAACACTTATACCCAAAAACAAAACTGAACCAATTGTAAAAAACAAACGATGTTTTCCAGAAACAGCAAGAATAACAAAAACTATGAACGACAAAACGGCAACAAGCAAACACAATTTATAAATTTTCTTTGTTTTACCAAGCTGCCGTACAATTTCCATACATTCTTCATCGGTTATATCTGTAACATCCTGATTTTTGTTATAATTTTGTTCAATTGAAAACTTTGAAAAATCTTCAAATTCAGAAGCATTAAAAAAATGTTCTTCGGTTTTTATTCCAGATTTCTTTGCAGGCAAAGAAGATTTCTGTTCGATTCGGATAGAAAAAGGCATAAAGGAAATAAGTCTCTGTTCTTCAGAATATGTCTGAATATTCAGTTCCAGTTTTTCAAGGAACGCTTCTTTTTTACCAGGAACAGTCCATTCAAAATCAGCAACAGGAATTTCTTTTTCATAATCAGAATTCAAAAATGAATCGCTATTCTGAACAAAATTTTCAGGCTCATATTGTTTTATGCACGAAAACAGAGAATTTTTTGGAATTTCCCAATGCAAATCGGAAAAAGATGCTGCATATTTTAAATAAAGCGTAAAATCAGCACGATTATTCTGCGAATTAACGGTAATTGCCGGAACTGAATTTGCATTTAAATTTACAGAAAGATTTGAATCTGACAAAAGAACAGTTCCATCATTAAATTTAAGAATCAGCTGAGGTTCAAGTTCATAAGGATTTTTTTTAATATCCATAAGCGGGAACGAAGCCGTTTTATTTTTTTTGTTAACTGTCAAATTAATAGAAGGAAGCGAAAAAATTCCGTCGTTCATAAATCGCAGCGTAAGTTTTACAACGGTTCCGACAACAGTTCCAGGTAATGCAGATTTTGTCATAGAACGAACCTTTACCATTGGAAGAGCATTGCTTAAGTCAGTAAACGACAAAGATACTTTTTCGGGAACAACACCTTTTATTTCAAGAGTCAAAAGAATATCGGTATCTGTTATAAGTCGGGATTCAGGTGAAACTGAAAAAACAAAATCTGCTGTCTGAGATTTTTCGGGCAGCGCATAAACAGGAGCAAAAATAAAAAATCCAAGCAGTATAAAAATGATGTTTTTATTAAATTTATTTTTAAAGCTGTTTTGCCCGCAGCGTTTTGAAATTAATAATCTTTTGCAGAATCTGAATCCTGTGCAACTGAATTGTTTTTCCATTGCTTTCTGTCGTTCTCCTTAATGCGTTCAAAAAAAGAATTATCCATACTGTCAGAATCTTCAGATTCCGAAGAGGGAGTTATTTTCGATTCGTTCTGTTTTGCATTCACCTGAATTTGATTTACAGATAATTCAAGATTGATTTTTGCCTGAATTTTCGTATCATCAGCTTCAAGTGCCTTTCTGAAATATTCCGATGCCTTTTCGAGATTTCCGTTTCTATGTGCAAGTATTCCAGAATTGTAAAAAACGGAATAGGCAAGTTCTTTTTCTGCAGGAGTCATAGATTCGGGATTTGCATTCAAATCGTACAAACGTTCAAGTATTTCGGAAGCAGCATTATCTTCATTTTTAAAAAGAAAAACTGAAGAAAGATTATACACCGCATAGTCATACAACAATTCATCCTGATTCTGCCGTGCCTCTTCCTGCGCCTGCACAAAAGCGCAAATTGAATCATCATACTGTTTCTGAAAAAATGAATACACGCCTTTAAAAATCGTATGCCTTGTTTCGACATTTTTACTATTACAGCCGCTTAATAACATTACAAGCATAAAAAGTCCTGCCGTATTTTTTTTATGAAGCGGCAATGCATTTACATTAAATTCTAAAAGCAGGAAATTCAGTACAAAACAGATAATTCCAAGCATTATAAAAAACTTATAGCGTAAGATTGGATGTGCCTCGTAAGAGATTTTTTCTGAAGAAAAGAATTCACCGCCAGAAAAAGGTGCTCCCTGCATAACCAGCTGAGTCCATGCCATTTTGTCGTTTAAATCATAGTAATGAATTTTTGCACGGTTCTTAAACTGAGGATATTTATTTTCTGCATTTTTTATTGCCAGAAGAATCTGTTCTTTTTGCAGCGAAGTATGAATTTTTGTTTTGCCGTCTCCTGCAAATGTTTCTGCGCCTTCTAATGAACCAACTCCAACTACCGAAACAGGAATTCCGTCCTGAATGCATTCTGCAAGCGCCGCCGAAAACTGTCCTTCGGTTTCCTCGCCGTCTGTAAAAAGCCAGATTTTTCCCGCCGATGCATATTGTTTAGAAAAAGAAGTTTTTGCTTCAAGAATGCCACGCGCTATATTCGTACCGGTTGCAGACATAAGCTTTGTATTCAATTCATCAAGAAGGCTTTCTACACAGGCATAATCTTGTGTAAGAGGGATTGCCGTAATACCGTCGCCTTTTGCAAGAATAACCGACACAAGTGGATTTTCAAAACCGTTTTGAAAACACAATTCAGAAATTCTATTCAATAATTCTTTTGCAAAAATTGCACTTGATTCAAGCCTTGTATGATTTTTTAATCCGTCTTTTGCATTCATACTGTTCGAAATGTCAAAAACAAGTGCAATCGAAACGCTCGAATTCTGAACAGGTTCAAAATATGTTCCCCATTTTATATCGGAAGCCGCAAGCAAAAGAAAAATAAACGCACAGGAATTCAACAGAGTTCTTAGCATGAGATTTCTTTTTAAATGCTTCAATTTTTTCTGATTAAGACAAGGCTTATCAGAAACATATACTGTTTTCTGCACACGGATTTTTATTTTTAATCTGAACAGTTTTACAAGATGAATTACCATTGTAAAAAAAGTAAGGGCAATCAGAATATAAAAAATTACATTATTAGATTTAGAAATAAACGCTTCATTCATTTTATACCCCCGCTATTTTTCTGAAAACTTCTGCGAGTATAAAAAAAACGATTGCAGCCGTCAGAAATTCCTTATATAAAAGTTTTGCAGATGTCTTTGTAATATAGTTCTGCGGGATATTTTCATTAACAGAAATTGTTTTTAATGATTGTGCAAGTTCCTGCATGGATTTTGCTTCAAAGTAAAGTCCATTTCCAATTGCCGTTATTTTTCTTATTGATGCAGAATTAAAGGTAGATTCAAAATATCCTGAATATAATTTGCCGGTTTTAGAATCTGTATATTCAATCGGAACTGTACCTCGGCTTCCAATTCCAACCGCAAAAAGTTTTATTCCATGTTTTGCAGCAAGTTCTGCAGCAGTTTCTGGATGAATATCGCCAGCATTATTTTCTCCGTCTGTAAGAAGAACGATTGCCTTTTCCGGCGAAGCAGATGAAATTAAATGATACACAGCCGTGCTTATGCCTACACCAAGTGCAGATCCATTTCCAAGACTTCCTATTGCTACATCCGAAAAACGTTCGTTGAATATTGCCTTGTTATCAGTTGGAGGAACTATTACCGCTGCTTCGGAACCGACTGCAACAACACCAAATCGATATCCGGGATTTTCATTACAAACCGTTTTTACAGCCTGTATTGCAGCCGAAATTCTTGTCTGCGAATCTATATCTTTTGCAGCCATAGAAGGACTTGTATCAACGACAAACACTATATCAGGTCCGGGAGATGTAAATATTTTTTCCTGAGTTGTAACGGCAGGATCTGCAAGAGCCGTAACAGTAAGTATACATGCAGGAATCAGGATAAACTTTGCGGCCTTAAAAAGAAAACGCCTGATACGATTTATACCCGGCAATGCATTCAGATTTTTTGAGTTTGCACTGTTTTCTTCCGACTGATTAAAATCCATAAGAACAGCCGGTACAGAAAGCGGTGAAAATATTTTTAGATGCCGTAGAATGTAAAAAAGAGGAATAAGAATCAAAAGCAAAAAAGCATAAGGATTACGGAATGCAAACATTTATTCTGCCTCCCTGCTTTCCAAAATACCAATGCATTCAACAAGCTGATTAACAATTGAACGAACTTCGTCTTTTTTAAATGAAGATTCTTCAAGTGCCATAGAATTTGCATAACGGATATAATCTGTTCTTACAAAAATCATGGCAATTTTTTCTGCTGCTTCATTTTTTCGGTCGCTAAAAAGATTCTGTGTTATTTCATACCATGCTTTCATAATTTCAGAAGAAACTGTCTTAGAAAAAGGATAACAAAATCTCTGTTCAAGATATTTACGCATAATCTGCTGAATTCTATCAGCAACAACCGTATCTTCAATTTGTGAATCGGGCAATTTCGAAAGCTCACGAATCGTTAAAATTCTATTACGTCTGTATTTTATAAGCAGCATTAAATTTTTTATCTTAAACGAAAGAGTTTTATATTTAATTATCGATACCAGAACTGCAACAAGAACTACAAACAGAAAGATTATCTGAAAATAAATCGTATAAATTGTTCCAGGAATCATTTTTGGCGGAAGCGGCGACGATAAGCTTTCTATATTATTCTGTCCTGTAATGGAAATAATATTGAACGGTTGAAAATCAAGAACAATTGATGCAGATGTTTGAAGTTCAAGCCTTTCACAAACCGCCTTCATAATATCATAAGGAGGAAGAACAATATTTCCGGTTTGCCAGCATGCAAGCTGAATATCCATACTAAACGATTCATCTTTATTTTTAACAAGCTGAATATTTTTTATGGAAATAAGATTCTGAGGCGTATAATTACTTTCCTGCGAATATGAATTTGCATCCAGAAAAAAATCCTGTTTTAATTCTGCGGCAGGCATATTAAAAACTGAAGAAAGTTCTGAAGACTTAAACGTACATCTAAGATTAAACACATCTCCGATATAAACCTGCTGAGGTATCAAAATTTGCTGCGGTTGAATATGCATGGCAGAAACAATTGAAGTATTTTTCATAAGCCGGCCTCTTTTCTGCCAAAAATTTTAAGCAGCATTTTTAACGGATCATCATTCGTATTCAGGCATTGTGAAAAAATTCCGTGCCTTACACAATATTCTTCCCATCTCTGAACTCTATACTCTTCTGCCTTTTTCCAGCTCTTTCTAAAAGAACGGGAACCGGCAGGAACAGCAACAGTATAATCAGATTCGCAATCACTAAAATTAAGAAGTCCCGTATCAACAAGATTAGAATCCATATCATCGCAAACCCGCACGGCAATTACATCATGCTTATGTGCAAGCATTGCAAGAGATTTTTCCCAGCCGGAAATACGGAAATCTGAAATTACAAACACCATTGATTTTTTCTTGAGGATTTTACCGGCACCATTCAATGCATTTGACATTACGGAACCAGGCGTACTTTGAGAAGCTGTAGAATCCAGTTCGGTAAGGATGAGCATTGTACGGTTCCGGCTGTTTTCGGGAATGCACGAAAAAGTTATAGTACCGTCAAAAAAAACTGCGCCAACTGGACATGCATTTTTTTCTGCAGCAAGAGTGATTAATGCCGCAGTTTCCGCCGCTGTCTGGTATTTTGTACTGCGACCGCTTCCAATCTGCATGGAAAGAGATTTATCAAGCACAATAAAAATCTGGAGTTCACGTTCTTCTTCAAAAAGCTTTACATAAGGATGTCCCATTCTTGCCGTAACGTTCCAGTCTATACTTCTGATATCATCACCGGGAATATAATCGCGGACACCTGAAAATTCAATTCCATGACTTATATGCATTGAGCGGAAATTTCCAGTTTTCATGCCTTCTGCAAGTTCACCAGCTGCAATACGCAAGGCAGAGGCACGCTGTACCAGAGACTGCCTTTGTCCTGCGATGAATGAGTCGTTTCCGTTTTGATTTGAATTTTCAACGTGCATATTTTTACCGCCTTAAGGAAGCGGGGTAAAATCCAGTATGCCCGCAATAATTTCATCAGCCGTTACATTATCCGCAGCAGCTTCATAAGAAAGAACAAGTCTGTGTCTTAAAACATTCGCTGCAACTGCCTTTACATCTTCAGGCAAAACAAACGGACGGCCAGCAAACAGCGCGTTAATTTTAGCACACTGCAAAAGGGCAATTCCGGCACGAGGAGAAGCACCCATCGTAATATATTTTGTTATATCATTCTTTAAAAGTTGATTTGAATGAACCTGATTTTTCTGTGCTTTTTTGGAAACAGAACTGCTTCTTGTAACATTAAGAATTGAAACAATATAATCAACGATTTTATCATCGCAGCCGATTTTTTCTGTCATGTCGCGTAAAAACTGAATGTCTTTATTTGTTAAAACCTGTTTTACAGGAACTGTCTGTGCTTTTCCGCATGATTTTACAATCAGTTTTTCGTTTTCGGCACTCGGATACTGAATTACAAGTTTCATTAAAAAACGGTCAAGTTCTGCTTCAGGAAGATTATAAGTGCCTTCCTGTTCAACAGGATTCTGTGTTGCAAGTACAAAAAAAGGTTCCGGCAAAGCATAAGTTTCCTCGCCGATTGTTACATGCTTTTCTTCCATTGATTCAAGCATTGCCGACTGAACTTTTGCAGGAGCACGGTTAATTTCGTCGGCAAGCACGATATTTGCAAAAACAGGACCTTTTCTAACCGTAAAACTTCCTTTTGAATGGTCATAGATCAAAGTACCTGTAACGTCGGCAGGAAGAAGGTCTGGCGTAAACTGAATACGCTTAAAATCAAGAGAAGCGATTTCTGCAATTGTTTTGATTGTAAGGGTTTTTGCAAGACCCGGCACACCTTCCAGAAGGACATGTCCTCCTGCAATAAATGCCGTAAGAATATCCTTTACAAGCTGTTCCTGACCAAAAAGGCGTTTTCCTGTTTCAGAAATGCATTTTTCAATCAATTCCTTGCTTTGCAAAAAAAGCTTTGTATCATCATTTGCATTGCCGGCGTTTTTATTTTCGGTAACGTTATTTTCATTTTCCTGCATATTATATTAGATACCTTCAAGTCTATTTTTTTGTAAATTTATGAATTTCATCCTGACACAACTGGTCGCAGACTTCGTTATATTCAATTCCTGCATGCCCTTTTACCCAGTTCCATTCA
>CAMOWQ010000049.1 GCA_946628495.1 uncultured Treponema sp.
ATACCGATATGACGTAATTCGTTCATGAAAACAGCAATTAAAATTGCAGTAATATATCCAAGAACGGTACTTATAATACTCATACCGATTGTATTTCGCAAAGAGCGGAGGAACTCTAAGTTCCATGAAGTTTCACCAGTTGCATAACTATGAGTTCTAAAAAGTTCAATGAACCATTTAAAACCTACCCAAGTCTGGTCAAAGAAACCTTTTGCAGGTTTATAATCCTGAAAGGCCATAGTCCATCCCCAAAGAGGAATGTACCTGAATAAAATGATATAAAGTACAAATGGCAGCGACATCAGGATAAGGCCTTTCTGCTTTCCTAACAATGACCATTTGCTTTTCTTGTTAACAAGTTCTGTAGTTTCTGCTACAGAAGCTTCCTTTTTTTTACTTTTCATAAAGCACCCGTTTAGAATTGAATAAAAAAGCTGCCTAAAAAGAGTATCTTAATAGGCAGCTTCTTATTAAAAGCTGACACTTTGTGTCAGAGATTTAACTAGTCTTGGAATCCACCAAATACTTCTACACGATGATCAAGCTGCTGCTGCATGAACTTGTTGTATGTAGCTGTAAGAGGTTTGAGCAATCCGCAGTATTCTTCCCAAGTCTTTTCGAAATCTTCAGGTTTTCCCATAATCATCTGTGGGAGATATTTTCTCTGAACTGTTTCGAAACCAGTCATAGCAATAGCTGCTTCACCTTCAAGACCACCATTTTCTGGTGATGGGTTACACTGCCACATTGGATACCAGCCAGCATTCTTTGGAGGGTTAGCATCTACGAATTCAGCATAAGAACCTACATCGTAAGCCTTCCAGAGGTCAAGGTCAACCTGTTTCTGGCTCAAAGCATATTCCCAATCAAGGTCATCCATAGAGCGTGAATATCCGCTTGGCATTTTTCCTTCAAGTTTTGGAGCTTCTTCTGTCCAAAGGAGAGCGCGGTTCTTCTGGAGCCAGTTTGGATCTCTCTGATCTGCACGCTGTTTGTCTGTACGGTAAGCAGCACCCTTTGTACCAGTCTTTGAACCGTCTGCATCGATAAGGTAGTCTTCGCCTTCGAATCCCCAGTAAAGAACTTTCTGGTTCTGTTCTTCAAGCATCTGATCCATGAACTGAATAATCTTGATAGCCTTATCTTTTGGACACTTTGTAGTGATACCATAACCTCTCTGGAGGTTAGGAAGTGACTGATCACGATAGTGAGGCTTAATGTTCTTGTCAAATGTGATTGCCAATGGAGCATAAGTTCTTTCGTCTTTTCCAGCTGTCCAGAGTGTCTGTTCTGGTTCACCCATGAACTGCCATCCCTGAATGAACATACCAAGAACACGTCCCTGAGCAATCTTAGCATAGTACTGGTCGCGGTTGTCTGTGAAAGAAGCTGGGTCAATCAAGCCTCTCTGGAAGTAACCGTTAGCCAATTTGAACCATCTGTGAGCATTTTCGTCTGTGAAGTTGTCTGTATAAACGTATTTCTTTCCTTCTTTTGTAACGTGTCCGTTACCATCGTTTGGATAACCAGCCAAGAAGTTCGGCGGATTCCACAAGTCAAATGCTTCCCAGTCAGCTGTAATGATATTGAATGGGATTGTTGGCATACCATCGATTGTTGGATATTTCTTTGCATATTTTTCAAGCAAGTCGAAGTATTCATCGATTGTAGTAATCTTTGGATATCCGAATTCCTTGAGAACAGCTTTCTGAATCCACCAACCATTCTGGTTGTAATATGTGTCAGATGGAATACCATCAATTACACCGTAGTTAGGAAGAGAATAGATATGTTCCTTAACGATTTTTCCAGATGCATCCTTTTCAGAATCCTGGTCAATCATTTTCTTCCATGCAGAAGCATAGTGCTTCTTAAGATTTGGACCATATTTTTCTACTAATGGCTTAAGGTCAACAAGACATCCAGCACCCTGGAATTTCTCTGAATCAACTTCAACGAGATCAGGAAGGTCTCCAGAAGCAATAAGTACACCAATCTTCTGGTCCTTATCACCTACAAGGATATCCCAAGAGAATGTTACGCCAAAATTCTCTTCAATCCATTTGTAAGCCTTGTTGTCAGCAGGTGGCTGCTGTCTCTGCTGAATTGTAAATACAGAGATGTTCATTGGCTTTGCCTTTTTAGCTTTTTTAGCTTTTTTTGGTGCGGCAAAGAGAGCTGTTGTTAAAGCTGCTGCCATCAACAACACTACGACAGTTTTTTTCATAAAAGTCCTCCTATTTATGACTTTCTTATTATTTTTTAATTCTGCTTGAATATTATTCTTGCAAAATTATAAAATCCTAAATACCAAACCCCAAAATCATGTCCACCGTGAACTTCCTGCCAGGTAAAATTCCTGCCCTCTTCAAAAGAACCAGAAACTCTTGCAAGAAGTTTTGCAGCATTTGAAGCCGAAGCATAAGCAACTCCATCTTCAAGACCACAAAGGTTATAAAAATATTTAACCTGATATTCAGGGTGACTATCTACATAAGAAGCAATGCGCGTACTCTGATATGAAGTAGGAGCTGCAGAAAACGCGCCGAAATAACTGAAAAGATCAAGACATTCACAGATTCCAATATTGATTGTCTGCATACCGCCCATAGAAAGTCCTGCAACAGCACGATAATTTCTATCAGGTTTTGTCGAAAAATGAGAATCAATATACGGTATCAGGTCGTTTCTAAGTTCCTCACCGAATTTATAAAATGAATTGTAATCAGAATTAGTTTCTGCAAAATGCCTGCTTGAACGTCCGTTTGGAGTTACAATAATAAATGGCTCTATAGTTCCTTCTTCAACAAGATTATCCATTATTTTCTTAACGATAGAGGCACTTGCATTTAAGGTAGACATACCCCATTCACTTTCATTACCGCCAATACCATGAAGAAGATATAGAACATCATACTGACGTGTACCGTCATAACCGGCAGGAAGATAAATATGAGCAGACTTTGTTATTTCTCCGCCGTCTCCATAATAATCTTTAGTATTATAATCAATTTTCTTTATAATAGAACCGTCTGCAAGAGGTGTATCAGGAGTCTTAAAATATGAAGATGGAATTGAATCACTAAAAGACAATGCATCTGCATTTGTTGAATCTTGTACAAGAGGAGTATTTTCTGACTTTTTCATATCTTTTTTACCTGTAGAATCCGAAAGCTCCACATCGCTAGACCTGCAGGCACCACACAAGATTCCTAAACAGAGAGCAAAAAATGTTCTTTGAAATAACGATTTTACTTTCAAATTTACACCCTTTTCCTTAATTATTTGTAGGATAAAACGGTTTTTTTTCAAAAAATACATCTTAAATATCATGTTTTTTATAAAATATTCTCATTTGTTAACTAAAACAACGAAATTTTAGGGGAAATTCCTTAAATCTAAGAGATTCCCCCTATACATTTATATTTTCATCGGGGTAAACTCTTAGGTATGAATCAAAGTCCTGAAAAATTTTTTGAAAACTCTGACGGCTTCCCAATAGGCCTGTTTTCTTCAAATAACTACATGGAAAATGAACATCATCATATCGAAAACGAACTTTTCTACCTTACAGAAGGAGAAGTTATATTCGGCATTGACCGTTATGAAATTCATCTTCATGCAGGAAGCATTCTTTTTTTACCGGCAGAGACGGAACATTATCTAAAAAAAATTTCTCCAGACAGCAGTTACCATTATTATGCAGTTGTTTTTGCAAACGGAATGCTTGGTAATAAAGGCGATCCAATTCGGGAAACCTTTGACAATATAAGAATATCAAGATTCATAACACTTCCGCAGAATATTCTTTCTGATATAAAAGAAACCGCAGAACGCACAAAAAACAAAGGATTCGGCAAAGAACTTTTTCTGAAATCCACACTGTACGAAATCATTGCACATATAATAAAAACAAAACAATATGTTGAAATTTCAAATCAGATTGGGCACGAAGACAAAACAACGCTTACCGCAATAAATTCTGCATTGAATTATATAAGGGAACATTATCAGGAAAATATTTCGCTTGATGATATTTTACACGTAACGAATTACAGCAAGAGCCATTTTATCAGGCTGTTTAAAAAATACACAGGCATGAATATTACTCAGTACATCAATAAATATAGAATAGAAAAATCGTGTCTTGACCTGATATATACAAAAAAGAACATAACGGAAATTGCAACAGAAAACGGATTCAACAACATTCAGTATTTTTCAAAAACCTTTAAGGATTACATGAACTGTACTCCAAAAAAATATCAGAACAACGGAAAAAGCATTATTCTTCCTTCGTCGGTAGCAAATATAAAGTAAAGGCATGACTTTTTTAAAGCTTCTTACATCGGATAATTCTCTTAATTTATTGTTATTTCCTGTTATGCATGAGTTAAACGTTTTACCAAAAAGAAACTTAGGTGTATAATCTAAAATATGAAAAAGAAAAACTTTTTAAAAACCGGCAGAAAATCCGGATTATCAATCATTATAGGAGCGACATTAATCATGAGCGCAACATTAAATTCCTGTGCATCTTCTTCTCAGGCAACAGGTGCACAGAATGAACCATCTGCATTCAAATATTCAAAAGTGCAGAAGCTTCTGGCTGACAAGGCATTCAAGCTTAGTACAGAAAACAACCCTATTTCAGCATTAAAATTTACGGCTGATCCGGCTGTTCTTGTTTACAAAGACACCGTATATATTTACGGAACGAACGATACACAGCAGGTTGAAGCTACACAAGGCGAAGCTGATAACAGCTACAACAGAATTAACACATTAAACGTTTACAGTTCAAAAGACCTTGTAAACTGGACAGACTGCGGCATTGTAAAAGTTGCTGGACGTTCAGGAAACGGAGGAGCAGCTCTTTGGGCTAACAATTCATGGGCACCTGCAATTGCTGCAAAAACTATCAATGGCGTGGACAAATTCTTCCTTTATTTTGCAGACAGCGCAAACGGAATTGGAGTTCTTTCTGCAGATTCTCCAACAGGTCCTTTTACAGATCCAATTGGAAAAGCTTTGATTTCACGTTCTACTCCAAACACAAACGGCGTTCACTGGTTGTTTGACCCTGCAGTTATCGTAGACGATGACGGAAACGGTTATCTTTATTACGGTGGCGGTGTAAAAGATGATAATGCTCATCCAAAATCTGCAAGATGTGTTGCTCTTAATGATGATATGATCAGTATAAAAGGAACACCTGTAGAAATTGATGCTCCATGGCTTTTTGAAGATTCAGGAATCAACAAAATGGGTAACAAATATTACTATTCATATTGTGCTAACTGGGCTTCCCGTGACGGTGCTACAGGAAACGAAGTTCCTCCGACAGCAGTAATTGCATACATGACTTCTGAAAATCCACTCGGACCTTTCACATATCAGGGATATACACTTAAAAATCCTGGCAGCTATTTTGGACCTTGGGGAAACAATCATCACTGGATTTTCCAGTTCAACGGCAAATGGTATATTGCATATCATACTCAGGTTGTTGAAAAACAGATTGGTCTTTTGAAAGGCGGTTACAGAAACGTATTTATTGATGAATTCAAAGTAAACGAAGACGGAAGCTGGCCTATTCAAAACGGAACAAAAGCAGGCTGCAAACAGATAAAGGCATTCAATCCATACGAAAAAGTTCCTGCTGCAACAATGCATTCTTCTGTGCACATGGTTATTTCTGAAAACCAGGCCGTTTTTGCAACAGAAAAAAACGGTTACATCAGAATTTCTAAGGCTGATTTTTCTAAAGGAGCTTCAAAGATTGAAGTGAAAGTAGCAGAAGGCAGCAAGAAGGGAACTCTTAAAGTATGCCTGGACAATATGAATGGCGATGCACTTTTGGGAACCGTAAATATTAACGGTGCTGGAACTGCAGAAGCAAATCTTACATTGCCTGCTGGCGGTAACACAGAAAGAGACCTGTTCTTTGTATTCGACGGCGATTTTGCAATAGAAGAATGGGAAATTAAAGAATAAAAATTTTATAAAAATATACATTGCAGAGTCAGGGCTTCTGCATTATAAAAGAAATTATTTCAAAAATTGGCTCCCAGTCACGAACTCGTGATTCAAAAACGCACAATAATGCGCTACATGCTTTTTGCGGTTATGAAACTATAGGATTTGCCGCAAGAGCGGCACCCGCAAAAAGAATGTTTTTGCCCCACGATTCGTTCCTTCGCGCCAGTTTTTACTAAAAAGTTTTATAATGCGGAAGCCCTGCTATATTTAACATATTCTTTACTCTATCCTTGTTTCATAATCACAAAAAAGTTATAATTGTTTCATCTTATCTGTAAGGAAAATTTAATATGAAACAACATTTTACAGTAACCCCGGAACTTCTTAAAGAAAATTTTATAGAAATCTACGGTAATGGAGACGGCATCCGTTGTTTTGCATCTCCTGCACGAATCAACATAATTGGTGAACATATTGACTACAACGGCGGCAAGGTTTTTCCTGCAGCAATAGATAAATACCTTTACTGTGCAATTCGAAAACGTGCAGATTCAAAAATAATTTATAAAGACCTTTTTTTCGACGGTTCGTATGAATTCGATACCGGTGATGATTTTAAATTCAATGAAAAATACGGTTATGCAAATTTTCTGAACGGCATTTTAAGCTGCATGAAAAAACAAGGTTATTCTTTTGAATGTGGATTTGAAGTGCTTATTGCAAGCAACGTTCCTTCTGCAGGCGGAATTTCATCATCTTCTGCTTTGGAATGTGGATTTGCCTGGGCTGTTTCTGAAACATTCGGATTCAATATTTCACGCAAGGACATTGCCCTTATGGGACAGCAGTCTGAACATGAATTTATGAATGTAAACTGCGGAATAATGGATCAGTATATTATTGCAACGGCAAAAAAAGACACTGCTGAAGTTCTGGACTGTGCAAAAGTCGAACATGAATACGTTCCGCTAAACCTTGGCGATTACCGTTTTATTGTAATGAATACATGCAAAAAACGACGCCTTGCTGATTCAAAATATAATGAAAGACGTTCTCAGTGCGAAAAAGGCCTTGAAACTCTGAAAAACGCCGCCATCAATCTTAAAGCTACAGGCAAAATCACAAATACAAAAGATTTGCCAGATTTGTGTTCGCTTACTGTTGCTCAGTTTGAAGAATGTAAAGATGCAATTAAAGATGAAGTTATTTTACGCAGGGTTCGACATTGCGTTACAGAAATGGACCGGGTTTTAAAAGCCGTAGATGCACTCAAGGCAAATAATTTGAATGAACTCGGTCAGCTTTTGTATCAGTCGCATGAATCGCTTAAAAATGATTATGAAGTTACAGGAATTGAACTGGATACTCTGGTTGAAGCGGCATCTAAGCAGGAAGGCTGTATAGGAGCGCGCATGACAGGAGCAGGATTTGGAGGTTGTGCGATTGCACTGGTTCACAAAGATAAAACTGAAGATTTTATAAAGAATGTTCAGGATATTTACACAAAGGCCATTGGTTACGAAGGAGGATTTTTCTCCTGCTCTAGTGGCGACGGCGTAAAGGAAATCACATCTGAAAATTAAAAAAAAATAAGAGGAAAACATGGAAAAAAAATACATTTGTTTAAGTTTTGATGACGGTCCGAATCTTGGCGATGACCACACTATGAACGACATGCTCGATTTGCTTGAAAAATTCAACATTAAGGCAAGTTTCTTTCTGATTGGAAATAAAATCACCGAAGAAAACAAGGCTGTTATAAAAAGAGCCGTTGAACTTGGATGCGATATACAGAATCACACATGGACACATCCGGACATGACTAAACTTTCTGAAGAAGAGATGCTTGAAGAATATAAAAAATGCGATAATGCAATCACAGAAATTACGGGAAAACGCCCTGAATTCTTCAGACCTCCTTATATTGCCGTTAATGACAAAATGCACGAATGCATAAAAGTTCCATTTATCTGCGGACGCGGCTGCAATGACTGGGATTTTAATTTTGATGCAGACTACAGGACAAAACATCTTATAGAAGAAGCTGAAGACGGTGAAATTGCATTACTGCATGTAATGGAAGGAAACGTTGCAACTCTTAAGGCTGTAGAAACTGCTGTTCCTGAACTTAAAAAACGCGGTTTTGAATTCGTAAATCTGCCGGAACTTTTTGAATTAAGAAACAAATCAGGAAAATTTGCACAACCAATGTGGAGCATTGTAAAATAAAACTGAATCAATACTGAAAAATTGTAATGCAGTTGTATATTAATCCCCATTTACACTATAATAGCGTATAAATATACAGTTTTTATGTATAAATATGCATTTATGGGGATTATTGATGAGCAATATTAAATTCATAGACGGCGGCGTTTGCGCACCACAGGGATTTACGGCAAACGGTATGCGTGTCGGAATCAAAGCGAGCAGAAAAATCAACGACACGGCACTTGTATTTTCCGAAGTTCCATGCAACGCAGCCGGAGTTTTTACACAAAACAGGGTTCAGTCTGAAAGCGTAAAACTTGCAAAAAAACACATTGCAAACGGAAAAGCTCAGGCTGCAATCGAAATAAGCGGAAATGCAAACACCTGTACAGGCGCGCAAGGTGCAGAAAATGCGCGAAGAATGGCTGAATGCGCGGCAAAAGCCCTTGGAATCAAAGCAGAAGACGTTATTGTTTATTCAACAGGTGTAATTGGTGCTCAGTTTGACGTTACAAAAGTAGAAAATAACATAGAAACTCTTAAAAACGGCTTATCAAAAGAAGGACACGAACAGGCACGTGTTGCAATCATGACGACAGATACACATTTTAAGGAATGTGCCGTTGAATTTGAAATTGACGGTAAAAAATGCCGCATGGGAACAATGTGCAAAGGCTCTGGTATGATTCACATCAATATGGGAACAATGCTAAGTTTTATTACAACCGACTGTGCAATTTCAAGTCAGATGCTGGATAAGGCATTAAAATCATCAATTTTAGGAACATATAACTGCGTTTCGGTTGACGGCGACACTTCTACAAACGACACCCTTACTATAATGGCAAACGGTCTTGCAGGAAACAAAGAAATTGTTTCGGAAGGCACAGACTATGAGGTTTTCCTTGAAGCTCTTAACAAAATGAATACCGTAATGGCAAAAAAGATTGCGGCTGACGGCGAAGGCGCGACAAGACTTGTTGAATGTAACGTAAAAGGTGCAAAGGACGTGGAGTCGGCACGAAAACTTGCAAAAGAAATAATCTGTTCGAGTCTCGTAAAAGCTGCAATGTTCGGAAGCGACGCAAATTTCGGCCGTTTCTTATGTGCAATGGGATATTCAGGAGTAGAATTCAATCCTGACAAAACAAGCATCTGGTTTACAAGCAAGAAAGGTGCTGAACGATATTTCAGCGATTATGATAATTTTGAAGTTCACGGCGAAAATTCCGTACAAGTTTACAAAGACGGAGTTCCTCTTGATTTTGATGAAGATGTAGCCAAGAAAATAATGAGCGAACAGGCTGTCGAAATTCTCGTTCAGTGCTCGGAAGGAACCGCAGAAGGAACTGCATGGGGCTGCGACCTTACTTATGATTACGTAAAAATCAACGGAGATTACAGGACATAAACAAGAGGCCTTACGTCTTAAGTGCGGCCTTACACACAGGAGAATTGAGAAAATGAATAAAGAAATAGATACACTTCCTACCGAAACATGGGCACACGTACTTTCCGAAGCCCTGCCCTACTTTAAAAAATGGTGCGGGAAAATCGTTGTTGTAAAATACGGCGGAAACGCAATGCTTAACGAAGAGTTAAAAGCTGCCGTAATGGAAGACATTGTATTATTGAATACAATCGGTATAAAAGTTGTCCTCGTGCACGGAGGCGGTCCAGAAATCAATAAGATGCTTGATAAAGTCGGCAAGGAATCTAAATTTGTAGACGGACTTCGCTACACCGATGCAGAAACAATGGAAATTGTACAGATGGTTCTTACAGGCAAACTGAACAAGGACATCGTCGGTATGCTGCTCCAAAAAGGTGGTAAAGCTGTCGGGCTTTCCGGTGTAGATTCAGGACTTTTAAGAGCCGTTAAAACAGAAAAAGATTTAGGCTTTGTAGGTGAAGTAACGGAAGTTCATCCTGATATTCTGGCCTCTCTTCTTGAAGAAGGATTCATTCCAGTTGTATCGACCGTTGCATTGGGAGAACAGGGTGATGACGCACGTTACAACATCAATGCAGACACGGCAGCCGCAAAAATTGCCGTTGCTCTTAAAGCCGAAAAATTCGTACAGCTTACAAATGTGCCAGGCGTTCTCCGCGATGTAAACGATCCAGACTCGCTTATAAAACGCATAGAAAAAACAGCAATCGGCTCATTAAAGGCAACTGGAATAATAAGTTCCGGCATGATTCCAAAAATCGACTGCTGTCTTACTGCGCTTGAAGGCGGCGTTCCTCGTACACACATTATCGACGGACGCGTTCCTCACAGCCTTCTTATAGAAATGTTCAGCGACCGCGGTATCGGTACAATGATTTACTAAAAACTATAAGCCTGTAATTTACAAAGCAGGCTTATTAATTCTTACAATAGAATCGGCGACGGTATTGGCTTCTTCTTCGTCATGCGTAACCATAATGGCGGTAAAATTAAACTTTTTCTTCCATTCAACAAGCTGACTTGCAAGCCGTTGCCGCAAATCCGTATCAAGTGCCGAAAAAGGCTCGTCCAGAAGAATCAGTTTTGGTTTGATGATTAATGTACGGGCAAGCGCAACACGCTGTTTTTCACCGCCGCTCAAAGTCTGAGGCATTCTTTTTTCAAAACCAGCCAGATTAAATTCAGGAAGAAAATCCGACGCCATCTGAAGAGCCTGTTTTTTCTTTATTCCAGCCGAAATTAAACCGTATGCAACATTATCTGCAACCGTAAGATGTGAAAACAAAGCCCCGCCCTGAAAAACCATGCCTATTTCACGTTTTGCAGGAGGAAGATTATCTATACGCTTTCCGTCAAGATTTATTTCAAGATTATATCCGTCATCGTTCTGCTCAAGACCTGCTATTATATTCAGAACTGTCGATTTTCCGCAGCCGCTTGGACCTAAAATACAGGTAAGAGTTTCTTTTTCGCATTCAAGCGAATAATCAACCGTAACAGAATCCCACGTTTTATGAATACCTTTTGCTGAAAAATACATATCAGCATTATAGCAGATTCAATACAGAGGTGCGATAGATTACACAACTTTGATTCCAGTGATTTTTCAAATGTTTGACTTTTCAATTATAATGATTTAACATTAACCTGTTATTTTGGAGAAAACTTGGATTATATTGTTTATTTTGACATTGCAGCTATTTTCATTTTTGCAATCACAATCTTTCTAAACTTCAATCAGAAAAACCTGCCAATTACAAGAAACACGGTTTATTTTCTGTTACTTTCAAACGCATTGGTTGCATCAGTTCTGGATATTATAGCAGCACTGCTCAAAGGTAACGGCGGTTCAACTCAGCGTATGATTTACTGGATTATCCAATGTATGACGCTTACGACCACACATTCACTTTCGCTGTTTTTTTCATTATATTGCATAACCTTTGTAGATGCACAACACACATTTTCTCCAAAGAAAAAGGTCCGCATAATCACACTAATTTCTATTCCATATACAATAGATTTATTGATAATATGGCTTTCTCCTGTATTATCTCAATATTATACGCTCGGATTCACACTGGACAGCACAAACCACTATCAGCGAGGCGGAATATTCTTTTATTTTATGTATGTGTTTGTATCGCTGGAACTTGCTAATTCAATTTACATTATTCTAAGATATCACAAATCAATGACGCCTTCAAAAATCATCTGCATTCTTTCATTTCTTGCAGTTATGATAATTTCCATAGTGATTCAGATTTTTGTTCCAAGACTGCTCATTGAATTTTTTGGAGTTTCGCTTGCAGCAATGACTTTTTCTTCGTACATTCAAACTCCAGAAGATTATATAGACAGTAATACCGGACTGTTTAATCAAACGGCGTTTATTACAATTGCAAACAAATTATTCAGTGCACAAAAACGATTTCTTACAATCAGCATAATAATTGATGATATTAACTTTCTTGCAAATACATTCGGTACAAATGAAATTAACAAATGTTTTAAAACAATAGCAGACTTCCTTGATAAGAAAAGCCGTTATGCCTATATATTTTACCTTGGACAGGGCAAATACAGTCTGATTATCAAACCAAAATTCGACGTTGAAATTGAACACATTGTAAACGACATTCAGCTCAAATTTAACCGCCCGTGGCCAATCGGGAATATCGAATACAAACTTTATTCAACAATATGTATTACTGAATGTCCGATGGATGCAACAACAGCAGACGACATTCTTTCCATAACAAACCTTATTGCCGAAGATTCACGCTACAAAAAAAATATAATTCATGCACGAAACATAGACACAGAAGTAAAAAAACGTTCCGCATATATTGAACATATTCTGCGATACGGCATAGAACAGGATAGATTTTCGGTTTACTATCAGCCGATTTATTCAACAAAAGAAGACCAGATTATTGGAGCCGAGGCAATCTTAAAACTTCGCGATGAATTAGGAAAGAATATTTCTTCAGAAGAATTTTTACCAATTGCCGAAAAAACAGGAACTATTCTTGCAATTGGTGATTATACATTCAAATCCGTCTGCAGAATGCTTTCCGAAATAAACACCTATGCCTACGGAATAAAAAAAATTGATATAAATCTTTCTGTTGCTCAATGTCTTCAGGAAAATTTTGCGGCACAACTTCTGCTTACCCGCGAAAAATATCATGTTCCATCTCAACTTTTAAATCTTGAGATTACTGAGATTGCAGCCGAACAAAGTCCTGAAATTCTTCTAAAAAACATGAAGTATCTTTCTGACGAAGGAATTGAACTTGCACTTGATGATTACGGTGCAGGTTATTCAAATTTGGATTACCTTTTGAGTCTGCCATTTAAAATGGTAAAAATCGACAAGGAAATAATTGAACGTGCATACACCGAAAAACGCACAAACGATGCATTGCGTTCCATCATAGATATGATACACGGCATGGAAATGTCAGTTATGGCAGAAGGAGTTTCTTCTTTAGATCAGGTATTATGGCTTACAAAATGCGGATGCGATTATCTTCAGGGAAATTATTATTCAAAACCACTGACACAAGAAGATTTTCTTTCGCTTATGGCAAAAATACATCAAAATCCGCGTTTCATTAATATGCCGTAACTCTTTATGTGCAGCAAAATTATAAACTGATTATCAGCGGAATTTTACATCAACCATAAATCCTGACGGAACAAGGCATACACCAACCGACTGCACATTTGGTGAAGAGAGCGCCGTTGTAGAAAAAGACGTTAATCCCGTTATATGAAGCCATGGAATTAAAAAACCACACAATGAACCGATTGCAGCACCTGCAAGTACGTCAGTCATAAAATGATTTCCGCTGCAAATTCTTAAAGCGGCAGTTCCAGCTGCTATTGCATAAACTCCGCCTGCAACTGCAAATCGCCACGGTGAATCCGGAAAATATGAATTAAAAACATAAGTTGTAAAGGCAGCCGAAGCAAAAGTAAACGCTGTATGTGCCGATGGAAAAGAATCATCCCAATCACCAGACGCTGCTTCTTCGTAAGGATAGCCTTCAAAATACATATATGGACGAGGACGCGAAAAAATAAATTTTCCAAAACATTTTAAATCGTATGTAAACAACAATGTTTCAGCATACATAACGCCTATATCAAGCCAGTTTGCAGAAGGAAGAATTGCAAATACAGCAGGAGAAGCAACCGCCAGAGCACCAACAAGAGTTCCCGCAATATCACACGAATGACTGTAAGGAGCCATGAGCAGGCGGTCAAAAGAATTTACCTCATTACGATTTAACACCTGATTGGGAAAAGGCGTTTGATTCAGTTTCAGCGTTTTATCACACAAAAAATATGCAGCATAAACAACCGCACCAGAACCAAGCATTATACCGTCGAATAATGGTGAAACGTGAAAAACAGAATTTGTATTATCTGAATATGCAGTCTGGTTCAAAGAATCAGATTCTGAAGCTGCCATTAAATCACCAGCCGAAACAAAAAAAACAACAAGTAATGCCGCAATCTTTATAAAAACGGACTTTCTATTAAAAATGTACAACCTGAACCTTCCCTGCATATAAAATAAAAAAAATATTAATCTAGAGAAACGATGCAGCCATCGTATTTCTGTTTGCCTTTAATCGCATTTTTTATACAGTCAAAAGTTTCTGAACTGATTACATGTTCCATTCTGCAGGCATCTTCAACAGCAGTCTGCTCTGAAACTCCAATAGCTTTTAAGAGTGAAGAAATAACGAGATGTCGTTCATAAATACGTTTTGCTACTTCCAGTCCCTTTTCTGTCAAAAAAATAGACTGATCTTCTATCGTAAGGTAACCTTCTTTTTCAAGACCATGAACTGTAACACTTACTGACGGGCGTGAAAAATGCATTGCTTTTGCTATATCAACAGAACGAACTCTTTCTTTTTCCTTAGAAAGAACATAAACATTTTCCAAATACATTTCAGCAGATTCTCTGAGTACCATTTTAAACCTCTCTTGCGATTAAATGCTTTTCAGCGCACTTATCATTTTTTAAATATAAATGAAAATATGCGAAGATACAATAAGAATATTAATTAATTGGAAAACTTTTAAAACAGAAAATTAGAACGGCAATAATTCCATAACATCAATATACGTATGCATTATGTCATTTTCATCATACATAACTGTATATTTACCGGTAACAACAATTTCTGAATCAAGTTCGGGACATTCTCCAGATAGTTCACTTCTGCCTTCCCATCGAAGTTCAAGTCCCTGCTGACAACAGGCCGTAGCATCTGGAATTAAAACAGCATAAGAAATTTGTGAAGTTTCACTGTCGGAAATTTCTGTAAATTTACCTGCAACCTTTATAATATTTCCCTCAAAAACTTCAGGCTCAATAATCATATTAAAAATCTGACTGTAAATCATAGTTGCAGACATTTTTGTTAAATCTATATCAAGAGCAAACGCACTTTCATTTTCCTGCAAGTCTGCAACACTTTTCTTTGCATGATTACGAGTATTTTTTGAATTCTTACTGCAACCAGCAAGACAAACAAATAAAATCAATAATAAATATTTTTTAAAGACCTTTTCTTTCATATAACACAAAAATTCTTCCAAATGCAGAAAATATAAAAAATACAGCTATATCAGCAGCAACAATTGTACTACCAACAGGAGTTCCAGCAACAATCGAAATCAACAATCCAGAAACTGAACATACAACAGAAACTATTGCAGAACAGATTGTAACAGACTTAAAGCTTTTAAAAACACGCATTGCGGAAAGTGCCGGAAATATAACAAGTGCAGAAATCAAAAGTGAACCGACAAGATTCATAGCAAGAACAATTATAACGGCAATAATAACTGCAATTACAAAGTTATATGCAGAAGAGTGAGTACCAACGGCACTGGCAAAATCTTCATCAAAAGTTACGGCAAATATTTTATTATAGAAAATAATAAAAGCGGCAATTACAAGAACAGAAAGTATAGCACAAAACCATACTTCACTTTTGCGTAAAGTCAGAATCGATGTAGAACCAAACAAAGTACTGCAAACATCACCAGAAAGATTTGCAGAGGTAGAAAAGATATTCATCAAAAGATAGCCTATTGCAAGAGAACCGATTGAAATCATTGCAATTGCTGCATCTCCCTGAATTTTTGCATTCTTGCTGCGTTTTAAAAGCAAAACAGCGCAAATTACAGTAACGGGCAGCACAAGAAACATATTATTAGAAAGATTGAATACAGAAGCAATACAAATTGCACTGAATGCCACATGAGAAAGTCCGTCTCCAATAAATGAAAATCTTTTTAAAACAAGCGTTACACCAAGAAGCGACGAGCACAAAGAAATGAGTACACCAACGACAAATGCATACCGCACAAAACTAAAACTGAAATAGTTCGCCAAAACAGAAATTAAATCACTCATTTATATTCCTCATTATCAATATTAAGAATGTGCGTTGCATATTTATTTGCCGCTTCAATGTCATGCGAAATCATAATTACAGTTATTCCTTCTTTATGAAGTCCTTCAATCAAATTATACATTGTCTGCGTAACAGAAGGATCAAGACCGGCAACAGGTTCATCAAGCAGCAGCATTTTTTGAGTTGCACACAAAGCTCTTGCAAGAAGAACTCTCTGCTGAAGCCCTCCAGACAATTCCCTGTAACATCTATGAGAAAACTCGGTTATGCCCATTTTCTCCATATTTTTCCATGCAAGCAATTTTTCTTCTTTATTATAAAACGGCCTTTTTCCACAACGAGACTGACACCCAGAAAGCACAATTTCGCGTACCGAAGCCGGAAAATCCCTCTGAATGAGTGTTTGCTGCGGAAGATAGCCTATTTCATCAGGAAGAAGACCGTCGCCAGTTATAATACGACCACTCCAGGGTTCAATAAGCCCAAGAATCGTTTTCATAAGCGTCGTTTTTCCAGAACCGTTTGAACCAAGAATATAAAGATAATCACCTTCATTTACACTAAAACTCAGATTTTTTATGACTACGCGCGAATCATAACCGATAGTTACATTTTCACATACAAGTTGTGCCATATATACTTCCTAAATAATATCAATACATTCCTTTTTTCATTTCTTCAAGATTTTGCTGCATAATCTTTACATACGAAGCACCTTTTAAAGCCTGTGCAAGCGTTGTAGACTGCATGGAATCAAGAGTAAGGATATCACAGAATTTATTATCAGATTCTCTTACTACAGAATACGCAAGCTTATCATTTGAAAGATCTATTTTATAAACAGCTTTAAGTTTATTTTCATTAATTTTTTCTGCAAGATATGCACGAGTTTCGGCAGACGGTTCATATTCAGCATTAAGAACACCGCAATCAGGCAAAAGTGAATAATAATTAATACCATAATCTTCACACATACTTCTAAACGGAAACCTGTCGCAAACAATCAGAACATTTTTAGATGCATTCTCAACCGCCGCCGAATACTCTTCATCAAGAGCCTGCAACTGCATCATATATCTATTTAAATTATTTTTATAAACGTCCGCCTTTTTGGGATTAATTTCAACAAGAGCATCACAAATTGCCTGAACACACAATTGAGCTTTTTTAACAGAAAGCCACAAATGATTATCAATAACAGAATTTTCACCAGAAACCTCTGAATCCGCATTACAAACCTCGCTAAGGTTCAAAAGGCGAGGCGGATTTTCCACCGAACAGGCCGGACTTTTAAGAGCCTTATAATAAGCCTCTTTTGCCCACGAATCCGCAGAACCGCCTGTATAAACAAACAAATCGCTATGCGCAATTTTTGAAATATCATATTCGCCAGGCTGCCAGGTATGAACATCTGCAGCATTTTTTACAAGCATAAAAAGAGCAGCTTCGTTTACATCCGAATCTCCCATAATATGATACGACCAGTCATAAAGCGGAAAAACAGTTGTAGTTATATCAAGCCTGGTAGAATAATCAACTTTTGTTACTCTTTTAAAAATCAAATATATATAAACACAAATAAAAATCACAAAAAACAAAAAAGCATAGCCTATGAAACTTAAAATACTGTTTTTATTATTCTTGCTATTCAAATATTGTGCCATAAAAACTCCTGTGAAAGCCCGCTGGCGGGCTGTGTTGTATTGAAAAATTGAGCATGCATTTTTTTTCTTTACCTGAGGTTAAAAACAAAAACCATGCTTACTGGCGGCAATCCCTGCAAACACCGACAATCACCGTCTCTCCCCTGCTTATTTCAAAACCATCCGACTGTTCAACTTCCGAAACAAAATTGTCAGCAGCCTTCCCTTCCAGATGAAAAATTTTTCCGCAGTTTTTACACGAAAGGTGAATATGTGTTCTGCAGGAAGTCGAATCATAATATTGAAACAAAGCTTCCCTGCAGCCATTTTTAGTACAACGCTTAATTTTCTGAGCCGCTTCAAGCTCCGCAATATTTCTATAAACGGCACTTCTGCTTATATTTTTTTCCGACAACGCCTCTTCAATCTGACGAACCGAAAACATATGATCAGGATTTTCCTTTAAAAAAGACAACAGGATATTTCTTTGTTCAGTTTTATACATCATAAACGAATTTTTACAATTTGCGAATCAGTCGCAAATTTCAATAAAAGGGATTAAAACATAAAATAATTTTTGTGTCAATTAGAAGAAAATAAAGATAATTTAAGGAAGAATTTCAGCCGGGTGCAAACAGAAAACTCGCGTTCCGCAGTTCGCTAACGCTCATCCTCCTCCGCAAAAAAAAAGACGAGGACAAACCTCGTCTTTTTTTTTGCGTGCGGTGGACTAAAGCTGCTCCATGCTCGCGGCAAACATAGTACTAAATTATGGCTTTCATTGCGGTCATATATTCGCGGAGTTTTCTACCAACAACTTCAATTGGGTGGTTGCGGATTTCTGCGTTTACTGCAACGAGTTCTGCATTGCTTACGCTGTTGTCCTTAACATCAAGGCCCTTACCAATAACATCTGTGTGAAGTTTTGGCATAAGGTCTTTTGCCATCATTGGAGCTGCAACGCGGCTGAAGAGGTAACATCCGTACTCTGCAGTATCAGAAATTACGCGGTTCATTTCGTAAAGACGCTTGCGGTCAATGAGGTTTGCAATAAGAGGAACTTCGTGCAAGCTTTCGTAGTAAGCTGATTCAGGTTTAATTCCTGCATCAACCATAGTTTCGAATGCAAGTTCACAACCAGCCTTAACCATAGCAACAAGAAGAATACCCTTGTCAAAGTATTCCT
>CAMOWQ010000050.1 GCA_946628495.1 uncultured Treponema sp.
GATCAATTGTTTCTATAATAAAATGGTCTTCGTTTACGTGCATGCCTTTTTGTTCTGTACATTCGTATGCAACACCAGGTCCCATAACTTCTGTAAGACCGTAAATATCATAAGCTTTAATTCCAAGGGATTTTTCGATATCACGGCGCATTTCTTCTGTCCAAGGTTCTGCACCAAAAATTCCGGCTTTAAGTTTTATATCTTTTGGAGATAAGCCCATTTCGTGAAGAGTTTCTCCAAGATATGCGGCATAAGAAGGGGTACAGCACAAAACTGTAGAACCCATATCCTGGAAGAATGTAATCTGTCGCTGTGTGTTTCCGGCAGAAATCGGCAATACCTGGCATCCAAGTTTTGTTGCTCCTCCATGAATACCAAATCCACCCGTGAACATTCCGTAGCCGTATGCATTCTGAACAATATCGTTTTCGTCGCAGCCAATTGCAACCAGCTGACGTGCACAGCAGTCGTTCCAGATTTCAAGGTCGTCTTTTGTATAACCAACGACAATCTGTTTGCCTGTTGTTCCGCTCGATGCATGAATGCGTACAACATCTTTCATCGGTACTGCAAAAAGTCCGTAAGGGTAGGTTTGTCGTAAATCATCTTTGCAGGTGAATGGAATCTTGTCGAGGTCATCCAGACCCTTAATATCATCCGGCGTTACCCCAGCTTCTTCGCAGCGTTTTCTATAATATTCAACGTTTTCATAAACATGACGGAAATTTTTTGCAAGTCTTTCGCCCTGAAGTTTTCTAAGCTCTTCCAGAGGCATGCATTCAGATTCTTTCTGATAATATTTTAAATTCATAATAAAAACCCTTTTTTTAGATTATCGGATTGGACAATCTATTTTATTTTGATTTATAGATTAGTTACCGTGCACGGCTCGTAGAACGCATTGCACAAAAAGAAAAGAGAAGTTCGCCCTTAGGCGAAAAAGGAATTAAAGGAGAAAAATCGGAACTTAAGTAAACCTGTAGTTCTTAACATATACTTAATTTTAGCATGTTGATTTAATTATGTAAAGTCGAAGCTTTATAATTCATAATTTAGAAAGTGCGAATGAAGATTGTAGTATAGATTGCAGTATAAATTGCAGATGAAAATGTTTGGTATTTCTGTTAGACTTTATTCATGGATTTTTCAAAACGCCCTTTAAAGATTTTTTTATCTTATTACAAACCGCATCTTGCACTTTTTATTGCCGATATGATTTGTGCTGTTTTTATTGCTGCAATTGATGTCGCTTTTCCGATGTTTTCGCGTTATGCCCTTAATACTCTCATTCCAAATTTTCAGCTGCGTACTTTTGTAATTTTTATAGGCCTGCTTTTTGTGGGATTTTGTCTGCGCTGGTTCTGCAACTGGTTTGTTGCTTACTGGGGGCATATTTTTGGTAACCGCGTTGAGCAGAATATGCGGCGTGATGTTTTTGATCATCTTGAAAAACTCCCTTTTAGTTTTTACGATACGCACCGTACCGGAAAAATTATGTCTCGTGCAACAACAGACCTTTTTGAAATAACAGAACTTGCACATCACGGACCGGAAGATTTTTCCATTGCAGTTTTGACTTTAATCGGCTCATTTATCCTGCTTTTGAAAATCCGATGGGAACTTGCCGTAATTGTGATTATAGCTCTTCCTGTTATGATTTTTATAGTTATTACTTCTCGCCGCAATTTTTCTAAAACTTCGATTCGTGTAAAAGAGACTACTGCCGAAGTCAATGCTAGCCTTGAATCCTGCATTTCTGGCATCCGCGTTACAAAAGGATTCTGTAACGAAGATTATGAACGCGAGCGTTTTGCCATGCATAACAAGGAATACAGTGCAGCAAAGCAGGTCCGTTTCCGTTATATGGCGTTTTTTCATTCAAATATTGATATGTGTAATAATATGCTTTCTCTGCTTGTGCTTGCCGTGGGTGGATTTTTTATTATGAAAGAAAAGATGACTCTGCCGGATTTGATTGCAGCAAATCTTTTTATTGCAAGTTTTACAGCTCCAATTCGTAAACTTACGAACTTTGTTGAACAGTTTGCAACAGGAATGGCAGGTTTTACAAGGTTTTTAGAGATTATGCGTACAGAAACTGAACCTGATGACGCTCCCGATGCGGTAGAAATTCTTTCTGCGCGTGGAAACATCAGTTTTAAGGATGTGTCTTTTTCGTATACGCCTGATTTTCCTGTTTTAAACGGTATAAATCTTGATGTGCATTCAGGCGAAAAGTTTGCGCTTGTTGGTGCGAGCGGGGGAGGAAAATCTACAATATGTAATCTGATTCCTCGTTTTTACGAAATTACGGGCGGTTCAATAAGCCTTGACGGAATAGATATCCGGCGGATTAAAAAGTCTTCTTTGCGCGGGCAAATTGGAATTGTTCAGCAGGATGTATTTTTGTTTGCGGGTACAATCCGCGAAAATATTGCGTACGGAAAGCCTGATGCAACAGACGCAGAAATTGAAGCCGCTGCCCGCAGAGCCGAAATTCATGAGGATATTATAAAAATGCCAGATGGTTATGATTCTATAGTAGGTGAGCGCGGGATTAAACTTAGCGGAGGACAGAAACAGCGGGTTTCTATTGCACGATGTTTCTTAAAAAATCCTCCGATTCTGATTCTGGATGAAGCAACTTCGGCATTGGATACAACTACAGAAATAAAAATTCAGCATTCGTTTGATGAACTTTCAAAAGGCCGCACAACGCTTGTTATTGCGCATAGACTTTCTACAATCAAGAATGCCGATAAAATTGCCGTCGTGAATGACCATGGTATTGTAGAAATGGGCACCCACGACGAACTTATGGCAAAACAAGGGGAATATTTCAGGCTTCGTACAGCACAGAATGAATAATTATTCACCGAACATCATCGGTACGAATTTTGCAGCATATTCCTGCCAGAAAATCATATCGTGAATGCCCTTGCTTTCCATATAAACATGTTTTACACCCTGTTCGTCCAGGAATTTGTGGAATGCACGGTTCGGTTCAAGAAGGAAATCTTCTGTCCCGCATGCCATAAAAATTTCAGGCATTATTGCTTTTGAACCGTCGGTGGTTTTTAGAGTTCCTGCAAGAATCTTTTTAACAAGAGTTTCAGGATTTGCATCGCTTTCCAAAACTTTAGAAGGTTCACCAAAGCATTCGCGGTAGTAGGCATAATTTGCAACTCCGTTTCCGCCTTTTCCGTCAACACCACCTTCCGGTTTCATGTTTGCAACTTCGTGATGTATTAATGCTGAAGAAAGGGCAGCGGTTTTTCCAAAAACTTCCGGAAACTGAAATGCAGTATGAAGAGCACCAAAACCGCCCATAGAAAAGCCCATAATGAATGTGTCGTCGCGTGTACGAGCCAGATTAAAAGTGCGTCGTACATAATCTACAAGTTCAATTCCAAGAAAACTTGCAAACTGATGTCCTGTTGCTTCTGCATCAAGCCAGAATGAATTTTCTCCGCTTGGAGTTACTACGGCAAAATTATATTTTTCGCAAAGCCATTCAGGAACCCAGTTTCCTGCATCTCCGGTATATCCGTGCAATAGAAAAAGGGTTTTCATAGGTTTTTCAGAAGTTTTTCCGTTTGCAACAGGTGGAAAACTGTCAGTTCTCTTGTCGTTCGGAATAATCATTTTAAAAGTTGTGCTTCTGTGCAAACAATTTGAATAAAAATGAATTGATAATTCTGCCATAGTTTATTATGCCTCCTGTGTTTTTAGCTTTATTCGCCTCTTCCAAGCATGAATGCTTTTTTGTTCACTTCAAGAAACTGAGGTTTTACAAGTTTTTCAATTGCGGTCATCCATGCATCCACAGGAAAATCCATATAGCGAGACAAACGACCCATTAAAACAATGTTTACAGCTTTTGCAGTACCAGCCTCTTCTGCCAAAGTCAAACAATCAATTGCATCAACCTTAATGCCGGCTTTTGTCATTGTTCTAACTAAATCCTCAGGATATTCAGCAGCACCCGTAATTACAGGCATCGGGTCAATTTTCTGCGTATTCACAACAATCTGACCATCAGCCTTTAAATATTCTGTATAGCGGGCAGCTTCCAAAAGTTCAAACGAAACAATAAAATCAGCCTCGCCCTTATCAACGATTGGTGAATAAACTTTATCTCCATAACGAACATAAGTTACAACCGAACCACCACGCTGACTCATTCCGTGAACTTCGCTAACCTTAACATCAAAGCCTGCATCAAGCAGAACCTGTCCCAAAGTTTTAGACGCAAGCAAAGCACCCTGTCCGCCCACGCCAACAATCATTATATTTTTTACCATTATAGTGCTCCAAACTTACACATTTGTGTACAAACTCCACATCCTACACACAATGTCGGGTCAATTTTTGCTTTACCGTTTTTCATTGCAATTGCAGGACAACCAATCTTCATGCACATTTTGCAAGATTTACACTTTGCTTCGTCTACAACAAGCGGCGGATTATGTTTTACTTCCTTCAAAAGTGCACAAGGTCTGCGGCTTATAATCAAACTTGGTTCTTCAACTGCAAGTTCTTCTTTTACTGCTGCTTCACATTCTGCAATATTGTATGGGTCAACTACACGAACGCGGTTAATTCCCATTGCACGAGCCAAAGCTTCCAAATCTACACGGCCGGCCGGGTCGCCATACAAGTTCTTTCCTGTTGTAGGATTCTGCTGATGGCCTGTCATACCTGTAATTGAGTTATCAAGCACGATTACGGTTGAATTAGACTGATTGTAAGCAATTGTTGCAAGACCAGTCATTCCCGAATGCATAAAGGTTGAGTCTCCGATTACAGCAACTGATTTCTTTTCGTTTTCAGCTCCACCTGCTTTGTTCCAGCCATGCAAGCCTGAGAAAGAAGCTCCCATACACAAAGTAACGTCCATTGCGCTCAAAGGAGCAACACTTCCCAAAGTATAACATCCAATATCACCAAAAACGGTAACTTTAAGTTTGTTCAAAGCATAGAACATTCCGCGGTGAGGACAGCCTGCACACATAATCGGTGGACGAACAGGAATTGCAGTATCAAGTTTTTTACCAGAATGAACTTCTTTTCCAAAAGCGGCAGCAACTATATTCTGGCTGAACTCTCCGCAAATCGGGAACATATCTTTTCCGTGAATTTCGCAGTTAAGTCCAAGTCCGCGAACAAAAGTTTCTATAATCGGGTCAAGTTCTTCTACTATAATGATTTTTTCAAGGCCTTCTGCAAACTTTTTAATCATTTCTGCCGGAAGCGGATTAACCATTCCAAGCTTAAGGATATTTACAGAATCTCCCAAAACTTCTTTTACATACTGATAGCTTGTAGAAGAAGTGATGATACCGGTGGTTGAGCCTGTCGAAACCACCTCCACACGGTTAATTCCCGAAGTCTCGCTCCACTTCTCCAGCTCCTTCATTCTCTGTTCAACAAAAGGATGGCGTTTGATTGCATTTGCAGGAGCCATTACGTATTTAGAAATTGTTTTTTCGTAAGCTTTGTGTTCCGGTACAACGCGGTCAGCTGGTTCTGTAATGCTCTGGCTGTGAGCAACACGTGTACACATTTTATACAAAACCGGAGTATCAAATTTTTCGCTGATTTCAAAGGCAATTTTTGCAAATTCGCGTGCTTCATCTGCATCACTTGGTTCAAGCATAGGAACTTTAGAAGCAATAGCATGATGTCTAGAATCCTGTTCGTTCTGAGAAGAATGCATTCCAGGATCATCAGCCACGCCGATTACAAGTCCTGCGTTCACACCAGTGTAGCTCATTGTATAAAGTGGATCTGCCGCAACATTCAAACCCACATGCTTCATTCCGCAGAAAGCACGTCGGCCTGCAAGACATGCACCAAATGCTGATTCAAGGGCAACTTTTTCATTTGGAGCCCATTCACAATAAATTTCTTTAAATTTTGCGGCTTCTTCTGTAATTTCTGTACTAGGAGTACCAGGGTAACTTGAAATAAATTCACAGCCACCTTCAAAAAGCCCGCGGGCAGCAGCTGCATTACCCAACATAAGTTGTTTCATAACATCCTCGTAAAAATCAAAATTAAATAATACTTCAATTTTACAGTGATTTTTCAGAATGGTAAAGATAAGGATTGTCAGATGCAGTTTTACATCAAGGTTATTAAAAAAATTGTTATTTTTCTGAAAAAGGTGAACTATTCTGTTATAATGTTTATATTATTTTTATAGAAAACTATACGGAGTATAAAAAACTATGGAAGGAACTTTATTTACAAAACAAGATGTTGACAAATTGCTTGCCGAAGATCCCCGATGTCTGGTTGTGCCAGAAGGTGTTACGGGATTTGCGCAGGTGAATTTTGATAAAAATTCAACGGTAGAAGAGATTCATCTTCCAAAAAGTATAACGGCTTTTGGAATGACATTTAATAATACTGAAAAACTTACGCTGGTTGAATATGCGGGAACTGTTGCTGAGTGGGAAAAGGTAACTGAGCGTAATCAATACAATCTGTTAACAACGTTAGTAAAGACAGTAAAGTGTAGTGACGGGGAATGGAATGTCCCACTTCTGTACTTTGGACCAGCGTATTCTGGTAAAAAACTTTTGAGAATGTGTGCGAAGTTTGCTGAAAGTGTAGAAATACCTGATGACATTGAGGTGATTGAAGGAGATGCGTTCGTAGACTGCAAGAAAATAAAGTCGCTTAAAATTCCAGCAAGTGTTCAGACAATCAACGGTAAAAGTTTTTCAGGAGGCGGTGGTTTTGAAGGAATGGAAAGCCTTGAAGAGATTGAAATTCCTGCAACAGTTACAGAGTTCAGAGGTGTCTTTGCCGGTTGTAATTCGCTTAAGACTGTACGAATGAAGTTTACGCAGAAGGATCTTTTGTCTACGACATTCACCTTTAATAAAAAGGTTGGAGTAGAAAAGACGCAAACAGGCTATAGAGATCTTCGGAAATTAATCAGCTGCCCTGCTCTTGAAACAGTTGAGCTGCCTGTTGTTGAAGATATAAGTCACTGTTTGAAAGATTTGCCTAGCTTAAAGACCGTAATTTTCCCTGATGAACTTGGTTCTATTAATCCGATTGATATTTTATCACTACCTGAAAGCGCCGAGATTGTCGTTAGTGATAATGCAAAAATCGGACACTCATTTATTGAAGAAAACAGAAAACGCCTTGCAGAAGTTGTATTTGTAAAAAAAACAGGCAGACTTTTGGCTGTAAGAACGAAAGAGACAAAGTTGACGTTGCCTGACGGTATAAAGCAGATTGAACCGAATTGTTTTCCACCTTGTGTAATTGAACTTGAAATGCCTAAGACTCTTAAGAAAATTAAGCTGCCTAAAAAGTTTCCGTGGGGAGCATACGAGGAAATTCCGCAGTGTTCTAAAAATGTTCTTGCCTTCCTGGAAAACTTCGACATTAATTCTACAGCTGCAATGAAAGAAAAAGCTAAAAAAGAAAAGATTGCAACTGTTCAGGCGGCAGGTGCTGCAGGTCTTGCTTTGTCGGAACTTCAAGGACTTGATGCAGAAGATAAAGCTGTTACAAAACCTCGCGTAGGTTCAATGCTTACAATAAAACTTCCTTTTAATTACAGCATTGAATTCTTTTTCCCGAAAAAACAGAAACCTGAAGAGCAGACAGCACTTGAATCGTTGTTTTCTGTATTAAAAGCATCTTGTGGTGATAAAACAGAAGAAAAACTGACATATCTTGAAAATGTCGTAAATGATTTGAATAAGAATAAGGATATTCTTCAGGGTAATGTAAAATACGGAGAACTTGATGACGAAGTTCTAAAATGTCTGTTGCAGCGTAAAATTGAAGGAACTGGCGGCATATTGAACATAGAAGATTCTATGATAAAGTTATGTTTCCAGAATCGTTTTTACCTTGCAATAAACAAGAAAGGATTTTATTTAAGAGATTTAATCTGTGTAGACAGTCCTTTTGATGAACTTATTGCTGTTGCAAAAGCTGCAGCTAAAGCTAAGTCGGCTAAGGAAATTGTTACAGTTGTACAGACTTGTACCTTTAATGTATGGAAAAATTTCTTTGTAGTAGATAACGGTCAGTGGGGTAAAGGAGAATAAAAATGGTATATACAAATCTTGAAGTCGAAAAAATTGTTTCAAATAATCCTTCTGTAACGGAAATTGTTGTTCCTGACGGGGTTACAGAAATTGGAGAACTTGCATTTACAGATGCAAGTAAAACTCTTGAAAAAGTTGTTTTGCCAGATTCAGTCGTAAAAATCGGAAAATATGCTTTTCGATTCTGTAAAAATCTTAAATCAATAAATTTTCCTTCAAAACTTGAAGAAATTGAATCTGGTGCTTTTTTAGGCACGGGAATAAAATCTGTAGAGTTGCCGGCTTCTTTCAAACGGTTTAATGGCTTTGACGCTTTTGCAAGTTGTAAAGACCTTGAACATGTTGTGTTGAATGAAAATATTGAACACTTGGGAAAACAATTTATAGACTGTTCATCTTTAAAAGAAATTTCAATACCGGAATCTTTGGCTAACGATAATTTTGTTTTTTTGCGATGCAATTCTCTAGAAAAAATTACACTGCCAAAGAATATGACTGAAATACCAAAAGAAGCTTTTAGTTATTCTTCAGCACTCAAAAAAATTGAAATTCCGGCAGGGGTACGAAAAATAGGTGCTACAGCTTTTGCTGGTGCAGCATTCGAAAGTATTGATCTGCCTGCAGAACTTACTGAAATAGGGGCTTCTGCTTTTTTAGACTGTAAGCTTACATCAATAAAATTTCCTAAGAGTTTGAAGAAGATTGATTTCAATGCATTTAAAGGAAATAGTATTCAAAATGTTGATTTTCCGCCTGATATTGAAGAAGCTGGAGGTTTTGCCGGCACTCCGATAAAAACTGTAGAAGTTCCAGAGGGCGTTTCTGAAATCGGAACTTCTGCTTTTATGGATTGTAAAAATCTTGAAAGCATTAAACTTCCAAAACAGCTCAAATATAAAGAAGAAAAGTATGTCGACTATTTCGGCGAAGAAAAAACTCGTAATATCGGTGGAATTTATAATGAAGCCTTTGCCGGCTGCGAAAAACTTTGTTCTATAGATTTGCCTGAAAATCTTAAAGATATGCCTGATGGTTTGTTTAAAGATTGTAAATCACTGAAATCTGTAAAAATTCCTGCTGATGTTACTAGTATTCATCGAGATGTATTTAAGAATTGTACTTCCCTTGAAGAAATTGAAATTCCTGAAAATGTAATGACTCCGGGGTATGAGATGTTTGCAGGTACAGGCATAAAAAAACTCAACTGGCTTTCGGTTGCACCCGTTCAGAACAGTGAACTACATCGTATGACGAAGCTGGAAGAGGCTTATATAAATGCATCTTCAATCGAAAAAGACGCATTTTTGACGGCAAAGACTGAACCAACTTGCCCTCTTAAAAAACTTACGATTGGAATTGGAACAGAAAAAATCGAGGATGCGGCATTTGCATATTTGGATGATTTATCTGAAATCTGCATAGAAGAAGGCAATAAAAAATATGCTTTTGATTCTGGCTGTATATATGCAAAGGGTACAAAGCGTCTTATTCGTGCTATTCCTGTTGGCGAAAAAGATGGAAAACCTTTCTATCAGATTACTGATAAGGTTAAGGCTATTGGTGCAAGTGCTTTCTCTCTCAGCGTTGAAAATGCAATTGTTGAATTTAAGGGTAAGATTGAAAAAATCAGCGATATGGCAGTAGATGGCTTTAGTAAATCGAACTGGACAAAAGAAAAGACTCCGGCAGGTGCAACGGGTGGCGCAAGAACTGTTTATGATGCTATGAATTTAGCACAGGCAAAAGCTGAAAAACTGGATACCATAAAAAAAGTTTCTACAGATGCAATTCTTTCTTCTGCATTTGACAGTTGGAAGTATGGTTATGAAAAATGTAATGGTTATTCGCCAGCCCGAACAGTTTATAAGGTAAAATTACCGTTCGATGCTTCGTTTATAATTAATATGAAGCCAAAACCTACTCAAAAAGACATTCAGTCTGTAACAGATGCAATGAATGAGCTTAATAAACTTGTTCAGGAAAATGCAGACGAGCTTGTTCTGTTTGAAAAAGTGCGTGAATTAAGCATTAACAGTGAAATCAGTCTGGTGATTTCTGGTTCTGATGTAAAAAATCTTTTTGAGTTTGCAGGAACTTCGCTTAGATTTAATGAGCCTCGTACAACCTTTGTTTCTTCAGAAGTTGTTCTTCCTGAAAGCTTTATAGAAAAAGATATTGCATCTTTCTTTGCTGGTTCTAACCTTGAATATCAGACATTAATTATTCCTCCACAGGAAGGTCAGGGCTCTTCCGTTATGAACAAAGTGCAAATTTCTATCCGTAAGGATAATGCAGTTTTTGTTTATAAAGCAAATTGGACAATTTTTGATAAACATAAGGCTGCTTTATTTGTTAATGCTCGTGATCTGTTAAAAGAATTGCTTGAGCTTATAAAGACAAGCTCTGTTCAGGAAATAAAGTCTACAATTGCTTCGGACAAAAGATTTTATAATACACATATAATGGTTTTCTCTGTTTAAGAGGCAGTCGTGAAAAAGAATTTGCTTATGAAAAATAAGTAAATTAAATTTTATTGCATGAATTAAAGGATGAATTTCTGGCATTTTATGCCGTGAATTCATCCTTTTTTTCTATTTTTTACAATATACAAGACACATTCTGAATAATATAGTATAATTAACAATAATTTTTATATTGGGATTTTTATGTTGGTTTCAAATCTTGGGGAAATTAGGGCAGTCGCATTTGATATTGATGGTACGCTGTATAAGGAAGCTCATTTATACCGCAAAATGATACCGCATTTTTTTGCAAATATTTTTTTCTTTATGGAATACGGACTTGCAAGAAAAGACTTGAGACGCGATAATCCCGACACTGCACAGAAAGGTTTTGCTCAGGTTCAGGCTGAATATATGGCAAAACGTCTGCATTGTACGCCGGAAAAAGCAATGCAGCGTCTGGATAAAATTGTGTATTCTGGACTTGTTAAATATTTTCCAGATATTCAGCTTTATTCTGGAGTTAGCCATGCCTTGCATTCATTTAAGCAGGCTGGTTTAAAAATGGCACTTCTTTCTGATTTTCCTCCAGAGCAGAAAGGCGACTTGTGGGGATTAAAAGAGCTTTTTGATGTTTCACTTGGTACTGAACAGGCAGGTGCCTTAAAACCAGATTCAAAAGGTTTCCTGACACTTGCAGAAAGCCTTGGAATTCCTGCAAATCAGATTTTGTATGTAGGAAACAGCTACAATTATGATGTTATCGGTGCAAAAAATGCGGGAATGAAAACAGCATGGTTTGCATCAGAGAAAAAAATCAAATCCCGAAAAGACTGTTGTGCAGACTTCGTTTTTAGCAATTACGAGGATTTGGAAAAATTTATACTTGGAGATTCAGTGCAGGTTGTTTCGTAAGGTAAATGCCTTTTGAAACAGCAGTGCAAATATTAAATAAAATATTGTTTAGGGTGGGGAAAATATGTCAATTATCGCGATTCTGATTGCGGCTGTTGCATCAGTCGGTATATCTTTGCTTTTTCACGAAATGGAAAAAGGTAATAATTCTATTGAAAAAGTAAGAAAATATGCAGATAAACGCCAGAATGATCTTGATGAATTCTATAAAACCATCAAAGAAAATTTTCAGATGATGGTTACGGAATTCGATTCCCGTCAGGCACAGGCAAATGCTGCTGTAAAACTCCTTACAAAACAGAATGAAGAATTTGCAGAAAAAGCACAGAATCTCGAATCAAACATAAATTCAGTAAAACAGATAGAAGCTCAGATAAACGGATATGCAAAAGTTCTTTCTGATTTAAATGAAATGACAAAGCAGGTTGAAGATAACCTTAAACGAATTCAGAAAGAAAGCGTTGTTATTTCCGAAATGGATGTGCGTTTAAAAGATCAGAAACAAAAAGTTTCTTCAATAGAAAAATCAATTCCAGAAGTAACCCAGAATTTCTTAAAACTGAACGAGCAGCAGCTTAAAAATCTAAGTAATACACTTCTGGATGAATATAAGGCAATTGCAGATAATCTTGGCATTAATGTTTCAAAGGCAAAGCAGTCGGCAGAAAGCCTTCTTGGTCAGATTAAACTTGATATTCAGTCTGTTTACGATAAGGCTGCCGAACGTGCCGATACATTGGAAAATGCTGCATTCGAACATTTAAGCGAACAGGCACAGTCGCGTTCTGATAAATATCTTGAAGAACTTAAGACTCAGTTTAATACTCTTGCATCCCGCCTGGAACAGGAAAAGTCAGAAATTGAGCAAAAGGTTTCTGAAGTTTCAGATATATTGAATAAGGCAATTGAAGAAAAAGTCAGTTCAACAAATCAGAGCATAGACGAAAAAGTTGCCGCAGCAAATAAGAATATTGAAGAAATGGTTGCTGCAACAAATAAACATATAGAAGAAAAAATTGCATCGGCAAATCAGAATTACGATGAGGAAGAAAAGCGTTTCCTTGAAAATGCAAAACAGAAACTTTCATCTGTAAACGAAAAATTCGATGCTCATGTAGAAAGCCTTAAACAGAATTATTCAGATAAGATTAATGCACTTCACGAAAAGTATCAGAAAATGCTCGACTCTGTTGCCGGTAAGAACGAAGGAATTGCCGCAAAAGTTCAGGCAAAATACGAGGAAGATTATCAGGCATTGAGCGAAAAATATGAGAATGCCTTTGAAGATATCAAAAGGGAAGAATCAGAAAAAATTCAGAATATGCGAACTGAATTCAGCGAGACGTTTAATCAGGCTGCGGACGGTTTTACAAGTCAGCTTGAAAGATTTACAAATGTCAATACAGATAAAATTCAGAGCCTTTCAGAAACCTTTGACCAGAAATATAAAGATGTTGCAGATGATTTTGAACAGAAATATCAGGCAGTTTCCACACAGGTTGTTTCAAAAATCGACGGACTTGCTTCTGATAACGATACAAGAATTTCTGCAATTACCGATGAATTCAACCGCAAATATAACGAAATCAATTCAAAATACGAGTCGCTGGTTAGTCAAGTTTCGGATTCATCAGAAGGTCAGTATCAGAGTTTAAAATCTGATATGGATGCAAAAATCGAACAGGCAAAAGAACATTTTGAAAATCTCTTCGATACTTTCTCAAAGGAACAGGAAGAAAAAATTACAGCTATAAGTACCCGTTTTGCAGATACCTATGCAGAAAATGCCGCAAAATATAAAGAATTCCTACAGACTTTTGCAGGCGAAAACGAAAACCGCATTTCAGAATTGAAAGCTTCTTTTGACAGTGCATTTGGTACGACAGAAGAGGGATATAACACTCAGCTTAAAGAATTTGCCGACGAAAATCAGAAGCGTATTGAAATGCTTAATCAGAAATTGGATTCGGACTATAACATGCTTTCTCAAAAATATGCAGAACAGTTTGAATCTCTTGAAGGCAATACAAGCAGGAAAATTGCTGATTTTAACGAAAAATATGACGGACAGTTTGCTGCTACAACACAGAAGTACGATTCTGAACTTAACAAATTCAATAATGAATATCAGAATCGCATAGATGATTTGAACGACAAATTTTCAAAATTGTACGGAGAATCTGCTGCTACATACAGTGATCTTTTGCAAACCTATACTACAGAAAATCAGAACCGCATGAGTGCAATGAAATCTAGTTTTGAAAATGACGTTGAAGCTACAATAAGCCGATGTCAGGATATGCTTGATTCCTATACAAAAGCGTGTGATGCAAAATTTGCAGAAATAGACGGCATGTTTGACCAGAGCCTTAACACTGTTTCCGGAAAATATCAGAATCTTATCGATACATTCACTAAAGAAAATGAAGAAAAAATAGGTGCTCTTAAAAATGAATTCGAAAAGAATTTTGGTGAGGCAGCAGGAAGTTATTCAGCACTTCTTGATAAGCTTGCAACCGAAAATACAGATAAATTCAATTCATTAAAACAGAGTCTTGAAGTGGAAGTAAAGCAGCTTTCTGATATGTATTCAGATAAAATTGCTTCTCTTGAAAAAACATTCGGTCCACGTCTTGAAAAAATAGAAACTGAGTTTGAAGCAAGCAGTAAATCTCTTGAAGAAAATCTCCGTACAAACAAAGAAGAAGCACAACAGATTGTAGAAATCCAGCAGGCTATGGATGAACAGCTTTCTCAAATGAAAGAAAAATATGAAAACCTTATTCAGCAGAAAATAGATAGTATTCAAAATCATGTTGCAGAAGAATTAACTATGATTTCTGAATCTGTTGAAAAGGGTGTAAAAGAATCAGGCTCTGCAGTTGAAAATATCAGAAATGAATTTGAAGCAGTTCGTGCCGATGCAGAATCCTTAAAACCTTCAATTGATGGAAAAATATCTGAAGTTCGTAATCTTATTGATAATTTCCAGAATGAAACAAAGGGCAAACTCGACAATCTTACAAAATATATTTCGGATTCAGTTAAGTCTGCAGTTTCCGAAAGCGAGTCTAAGAGTCTTGGAGTTCTCGAAGGAATTGATGAACAGCTTGGTTCATACAAACATGATATTGAATATAAACTTTCGCAAATTCAGGCATCTGGTGCAGACGTTGATATGCTTGAAAAGAGTTTGCGTGCCGCTATGAACGAAGTTCAGAATCGGGTACTTTCTGATTTTGATGTATTTACTAATGACCAGAAGCAGAAAAACGAAGAATTTGCTAAATCTATAAAAACAAGTTCGCGCGCTCTTGAAGAAGAAGTTCAGACAATCGAAAATTCACTTGATGAACTTAAAGAAACTGCAACAGGCAGTATGAGCCTTAAACTTAAAGATTTTGAAGAGCAGTTCCACAAGGCGCTTTCGGCTAAGAACGATTCTGTAGAAAATGATTTGTCAGACTGGAAACATGCACTTGATTCAAAACTTTCTTCAATTACAAATTCATACGAAGATTCCCGCAAACAACTTGAAAATTCATATCTTGAAAATCTTAAGCAGAATATCAGCGCATTGCAGGCAAAAACCTCTGAGCAGTATGCAGAAGTTAATGACATTATTTCTGGAACAAAAGATTCTATTCACAATGGAATTGTTGCATTGCAGAATGATGTAGCTAATTTTAAGGAAGATATTACTTCACGCATTTCTGATATTTCACAGAATTCTCAGAATAAGTTAAAAGAAGAAACAGAAAAGAATGTAAAGCTTATTACAGGCCAGCTCGAAAAAATTCAGCAGCAGCTTGAAAATGATTTAACTCAGTTTGAAGATGACATTCGTTCGCGTCAGGATACAGGCAGTTCTTCAATAGATGCGGCACTTGCAGAATTTAATTCATGGAAACAGCAGATTCGCCAGCAGCTTGATGAGTCTACAACGCTGTTTAACGATGAACTTTCACAGTTCAAGGATAATTCTTCTGTAAAAATTGATGAGGCAGCTCAGAAACTTGCACAGACCTCCGCAGCATTTACAGATAATGTAATTAAACAGCAGAATGAACTTTCTCAGACAATAAGCGGACTTCAAGGACAGGCACAAGAGGCTGTAAGCAGTTACGAAGCAAAGGCTCTTGAAATTGAACGACAGCTAAAATCTTTGTTTGATCAGATGGTTGCAAATGCAAAAGAATCAGTTGAACAGCAGAATGCATTGTCGTCTGAAGGTTTGAATCAGATTAAACAGGAAATTCAGTCTGCAAACGAAAATAACCGCAACGTTCAGTCAAAATTCGTTCTTAAAATGCAGAATGACGCAAATGAAATGCAGGCTCGTATGAGTGATATTGCAAAAGAACTTCAGGCAGTTAGAGCAAACATCAGTCAGTTCGAAAAAGCTGAAACAATGCGCCGCAAACTTGAAGAAAGTCTTTCGGAAATAAAAGAATCTTTTGCTTCACTCGAAAAATTCTCGTCAGTTTCGGAAGAAGTTGGCAAACAATACAGTTCAATTACTAAAATTAACGAAGATATGTCTCGTCAGCTTTCAAATCTTGACGGACAGAAAAATAAAATTACGCTTCTGGAACAGGATTTCAACAGGCTTATTGCGCTTTCCAATACAATTGATGAACGAATCCGTGCCCTTCATGTAAGTGCCGATGAAATTCAATCTATGGAAGTAACGGTTCGCGATTATAACGATAAGCTTGATGTTGTTGCGCAGCAGTATGAACGTCTTGAAAAGAAACAGGATGTGGTTCAGCGTGTTACAAAGGATGTTGATACTTCATTCAATAATCTGACCGAATTGGAGCAGAGGCTTGCAGATTGTTCTAGAAAAGTTACGTCTTTGCCGCAGGAAATCAAGGATGTTCAGACAAATGTTGATAAACTTTTGCAGAATGCACCAAAAATTTCTGAAGCAGCAACACGTATCGCAAATCTTGATGCAATCCTTACTGATACGCAGAAACGTATGGATACGCTTACTCAGGCACAGACCGGTCTTAAACGAACGGAACTTAATCTTGAAGAACTCCGCCGCGAAGTAAACAATAAGATGGGACTGCTTCAGAAAATAACGCAGGCCGATTTAGCTCAGAATGGCGGTACAAAAGAAAAGAATCTTTCTCCATCAGACAGGGAAAATATCCGTTCGCTTAAACGTGAAGGCTGGACAAATGAACAGCTTGCAAAGACGTTTAACAGAACTGTAACAGAAATAGAACTCCTTCTTGAAATTCCAGAATAATTATTCTGATTTTGCCAGCATAATTATTCTGCTTTCAAAAGAAGACAGGTTGCAAAGGCTTCTATTGCTTCTCCGGTTCCAACTGGCGGAAGCTTTTCGCCAGTCTTTGCCTTTACAAAAAACTGATCGCTGTTTATGCCGCAGATTTTTGCAACAGAATCTATTACTTTCTGCCGGTATGGTATGAATTTTGGTTTTTCAAGTTTGATTACACAGTCTATGTTTTCGATTTTCCATCCTTGTGCGTAAACTTTTTCCAATACGGTTTTTAAAAGAACTGCTGAATCAGCATCTTTCCATTGCGGTTCTTCGGGCGGAAAAAAACTTCCAATGTCTCCTAAACCAGAAGCGCCAAGAATTGCATCGGTTACCGCATGAAGAAGAACGTCTCCGTCTGAATGACCGTCTTCTCCTTTTTCAAAAGGAATTTCTACACCGCCTAAAATTAATTTGCGTCCAGCAACAAGTCTGTGTAAATCGTAGCCGAGGCCTGTTCTTATCATTTAAGTTTCTCCAAATCTGAAGGATATGTTATTTTGATGTTAGTGCTTTCTCCGGCAATTACCTTTATTCTGTCAAAATATTCTCCCCAAATTTCTGCATCGTCTGTAAATTCTCTTATATTTGTTATTGAATTTTTTGTTTCGCATGAAATTCCGTTATTTTGACTGATTATTGAACTGCATTGTCTGTGTGCCTGAAGCAGTTTCTTGTAAACAAAGCCTTGCGGCGTCTGTACTGCAACAAGCCTTGCTCTTTGAAGATGCCTTTTTATAAAACCATCTTCGTCAATTTCTTTCTGCGTATCGGTCGGCTGAAGTCCCGGAATACATGCTTCGTATTGAATTGTATTATGAACGACAGATGTAATGAGTTCTGGACTTACAAAAGGCCTTGCTCCGTCATGAACAAGAACATAATCGGGAAGTGTATCAGTGTAGTTTTCGAAAATGTATTCAAGTGCATTGTTTACTGATTCCTGCCGCGATTTTCCGCCTTCCGTAAAATTGATTTTTTTGAAAAGTTCAGGTGTTATTTCGGTGTCACACGAAACTGCCTTTTGAGCATTATCAAAAGAATTTTTGGGAAGCGTAATTACAAACTGAGTAAGATTAAAAGTGGTTTCTGCCGCTTTAAAAAATGCCTTTATGGAAGCCGACAGTACTGTTCCGTTTTTGTAAGGAAGGAATTCTTTTTTATTTCCGCCGCCAATCCTTGTAGAAGAACCGGCAGCGGTTATTATTACTGCGACGTTAGAAGTCGCTTTCGTCAAAGTCTTCACCTGCGTCTAAATCTGCATCGTCTTCGTCTGCTGAATCCATGTCATCAGATTCGTCAGAATCGTCGGATTTTGCATTGTCGCTGTCTGAATCATCATTGATATCATCCATGAGTCCGTCGTCTTCATCATCATCAATCTGAATGATGTGCTTGATTTTAGGAGTTGCTCCAGGCGGCTCAAGTTTTGTATGAATCATTTCGGCAACTTCTTTATCTGTAGAGCCAATGGCAAGTGCAATTTCGTCTTCAAGCAGTTTTTTTGCAGAATCATAAAGTTTGCGTTCAAGAATAGGCAGTTCTTTTACCTTGCTTCTGTTGTAAAGACAGCGAACGATTTTTGCAATGTCGCTGATTGTACCGTTTTTAAGAAGCTCAAGGTTCATCTGATATCTGAGTTTCCAATCGGAAGTTATAGGTTCACCTTCTTCTGAAAGAATTTCAAGGGCAGCACGAGCTTCGGCTTCTCCGACAACTTCCCTGATTCCAAGACCTTCGGCTTTATCAACCGGAACCATGACTACCATGTCAGAATTTTCAATGTAGATTTTGTAGTAGAGAGTCTGTACGCCTTTAAATGGACGTTCAAAAATGTCTAAAACTTTTCCAACTCCCTGACTAGGATATACAATGAACTGATCGATATTAAATTTTGTATCCATATTTGTATAATATATCACAAAAACAGGTTAAAAACAATAACATGTGGATTTTTTAACAGGGCAAACGCATTATAAATACAGGCATACACAAAAAATCGCTGCCAGTCAA
>CAMOWQ010000051.1 GCA_946628495.1 uncultured Treponema sp.
AAATCCCTTAAGGTAATCTATAATGCAAGTGCATACGCAAAGGAAAAAGACGAAAAAATCCGGGATTTTTTACATTTTATAACCACCAACGACCCCGGCAGCGATGATTTTTCAAATCGTCTTTCGACAATAGTACAAAAGTTGAAAGATGACGAAAAATTCAAGGAGGCTTACAACGCTATGAATTTACACGACAGGGATATTATCAGGGAAACAAGAAAAGTCGCGATTGCAGAAGGCCAGCAACAAAAAGCTGTAGAAGATGCGATTGAATTTCTGAAAGAAAATATTTCACCTGAAACAATTGCAAAATGTGTAAAATTACCTTTAGAGCAGGTACTTGAACTCCAGGCAAAGATTAAGGTAAACGCGTGATTTTTCAAATCGTCTTTTAGGGATTAATTAAAGCCGTAAAAAAACAGGTTGCCGGCATTTTTCACCGACAACCTGTTTATTTTTTAACGAAAACTATGCGTTACTTCATCTGGGCGGTTTCGATAACATCGCTTGAAGCACCGCTCTTTACTGCATAGCCCATAATTGGATAGGCATTTCCGCTGGCATCTGTTTTACCATTACCATAAATCTGGCCATAGGCATCGGTTGTATCATAACCTTTTGGTGTATTTGTATTTGAATTAGTTCCTGTTGTATACGATGTCTTTATAACACCAGTATCCTTATTCTTCCAAACACCTACGTTAATATCATTATGCTGATTACTCTGCATTTCTACAGTTCTTGAAGTAGGTACTATAGTTGTTTCCCACGCTTTTGTAAATGCATCGTTTACGGAACCAGCTGGAGCATATTCAGAAGTATCTACCTTAAACGCATATTTTGGTTTTATACAGCTTGTAATGTAATAACCAATGTATGGAATCCAGTTATTACCTACCTTTGCAACATCCAGAGTAAGGTTACTACCTGTAACACCATTTTCATCAACAACACAAGTTTCGAAATTACTCTGTGCGGTTGCTTTACCACCAAATGAAGCTGGTAAATAAGCGTAGTTCAGATCAAGATTTACAGGATCATAACATGCAATGTGTACGCCACCATCATTATCAACAGCAACTTTACAGTACTCACCGGTATTTGCCATGTCAGAAGCAGCATCAAATACTCTAACTGGAGCAGACCATCCTGTTGCTGTTTTATTTCCTTGCCTGTTAGTCACTGGCGAATCATTATAAGTATACATCAAACATCTGTTTGTAGCATCATACCAAACCAGAACAACCACATCGTCTACAGTATTTAGGTCAGTTATTGTTCCGCTAGCAGAAACAACTCCGATAGAAACATAAGAGCCTGAATTTCTTCCCGTATTGCTTCCTGTAACCATCTGAACTACAGAACTTGCGCTGTCTGCATAAGTATATGGCGGACCATCAGTTTCTTTGTCTGTAAAGGCTCCAAAATTTTCTCTACCAGTAGATTTTGTATAACCGTATCTGAATCTTATTTCATCATTGAGTTGGTCATAGTATGCCATGTACAGATATGTATAATCGCTATTTCGATTATTCTCTCTAATACGATGAACACTTGTTGTTAATGTCGGACTCTGAATTCTCTGCTTGTCAAAGAAATTTGTACCTGTGTTATTTCCGGCAGCATCTCCCTTCTGGCCAATAGATTCAAGACGCAATGACTTCGTGTTGCCGTAAGAACCGTTCTGCGCCCTGCTTGCGTGTCCCCAGCGGCTTGTCATAAGCTGGAACTTATCTGCACTATTGGAGTTAATATCTCCACCTGCTGCAACACCATAAGAGTAACCAAGCTTATCATACGTAAATCCTACGCTGGTAAAGAAGTCAAAACTTCCCATCCAATATGTATATGAATAATCCTCGTTTCCTGTTCCACCACCCATACTAAAGTACAGAGGTCCGTTTACAAAGGCAAATCCGACCTTATCATTATTAGGATTAATCTTCATAATCGGCTGTTCAATCTTTCCGCTTATTGGAACAATGTGGGTATTATCAAACTGCCATACATCAAGTTCAATATCATCTGTAAGAAGGTTATTATTATCGCCATTAGGCTGGCGGTTGTAATAATTTTCATAAACAGACTTATCGCCGCTTGGATTTTGAGTAAGATTTACCGTTTTATTATAAGACCCCTTTGCATCATGAGTATTCACGTTGTTCAATGTCGGAATACTGTTTACAGTCAGCTGAACCTTTCCTGAAGCAGTAACATTACTTATCGGGAAGCTCAGGACCTGATAAGATGCATATTCGTCACCATAAGGATGCAAAGACTTACCAACAGAATCTGTTTCATTCTGAGTACCAGCTACAGGTACAGCAAGACGTGTTGTTCCATAATAAGCACGCATAGCTGAAGAACCAAGATTAAATCCGTACATATAGATTGTTTCAGTATCTGCTACAGAATAATGTCCAAGAGAAGTCCTGCTATATACTGACCAGTTATTCTTTTTAAGAGATGCCAATGCCGTATAAACCTTACTGATATAAGGCACAACATCCATCTGATAACTTGGCTTATTATAAGAATCACTTGTAGAAGCAACTGAAGCCTCACTATTAGTTGTTGAAGAAACTTTTCCTGCATGGTCAACAGAAATAACTTCCAGAGACTTATCAAGACCTACAACATTTGTAATCTTTGATGTATCAATGCTCAAATACCAGTCTACCTTATGACCAGTCTGATCAAATTTAATATTTGAAACTGTCATTTCCCAACCGTCATCTTCCATTGTTGCAGTTGCAGGAATCCATTCTGCTGATGTCTTATCGTACCAGGCAGCCTGACTATATCCTGTTACAGCCGCACCATCTACAGAAGGTATTGCATCATACAAAGTTGTTCCGCCAGATGTAGTCTGAGTCAGAGAATTACCTGCCGTAAAGTCTGTAAACTTAAACCAGATTGAACTTAGTCTTGTTTCATCATAAGCAGTTCCATGGAAGGTAACTTTTCCAGAAACTTTTGCATCTGAACCGAGGGCAGTTCCGCTTACAGTAAGTCCTGTAAGGCCGGTATTGCCTTCGATATCGCTTTCGAGTTCAATATGACCGTATGCAGTTGAAGCTCCATACAGACTGTTCTTTGGAGTAATTGTAAGTTTTGTTGTTGTTACAACACCAGAAGCATCTGTTGAAGAAGTTTCAGAAATACCAATTTTTTGTCCAGCGGCAAGAGCTTCTACAACTTCGCTGTCATCCTGAGTCTGCGAACTTCCAACAGTAACAATTGTACGCTTTGTATAACCGCTTCCATTCCATTCAAAAGGCTTGATTACTGTTGCCGGAATTGCATTGTCTTGCATATTCTGCAATACCTTAGCACTTAAGATTGTATAGCCTGTATCGGTTCCAGGAGTTGACTCTTCGGTTGAATCCCAGAACGTAAAGTTGTAGTAAACAGGCTTGTTCTCATAAGTATCAGAATTTGTTGTAAGCAGAGCGCTTGTTGCAGGAATTGCAAGAGAACCGCCTTTATTTGTTACAGAAGAACCGCTTACAGTATTTGTGCTGTATGTCCAGGTTGCATTTACAAACTCATTAGAAGAATTTTTCATCTTTATAGAGTCATTTTCACCAGAATCTTTAAGCTGTCTGTCTGCAAGACCTGAACTGATTGTTCCCGCAGTTTCTATAGCTTTATTCTGCTGTCCAGTAGCTGAACCTGCAAGATTTCTTGACATCTGCCAGTAGAATGGAGCTGTACCGCCGACAAATTCTGGAATTACTGCAATACCAGACTTAAGTTTCCAGTAAACAGGATTTCCATCAGAATCGTTTGCATTTTCTTCTGATGTATCCAAATCCCAGATTGGCGTACCTGTTTTTGTTACACCATTATTGTAATCATCTCTGATTGCATAGAAGGTTGAGAATTCATCTGTACCAAGGTCGAACGTGCCGTTTCCGTTAAGGTCGGTACCAAGCAGAACTTTGGTGATTTGAGGAGCATTGTTGCTTGCCTTTGTATTCATATATCCGTGACCGATATTTCCGGCCTTATCGAATACTACAACATGAATTTCTACAGGTCCGTCCGGAATATTTGCAGAATTGAATGTTGCATCCCACTTGAAGCCTGCGCTAGTACTTCCTGAATAAGATTCAAGAAGTCCGTCGCCATCATCATTTCGTACAGTACCGTCGGAATTTTCACCTTCGCCGTTGTGGTCAACAATCATTGCATATACAAACTGGGCATCAAAATCAGTTCCTGTATATTCTGGATTGATTGTTACACTACCAGCAGTTCTATCAACATCGGTAATCATACGGTACATATTACCAAGGTAAATAAGTCCGCCTGCCCTGATGTTCTCGTTAGTCTTTATTTCATCATTCTGGAACTTAGTAGTATCAACCTTTGTAAGAGTAAGTGCCCTTACAGGAAGATTATCTTCGTTGATGTAAATTGGCGTTGTATTAGACACGGCACTTGCAGAAGCAGCAATATCCGTTCTGTTTGCCTGATTATCGTTGCCAGGTGCTTTCATAAAATTGTAAACACGCTGAACATTATCGTTACCAATTCTCTTGATATAGAATGCAACTTTATCAAGACCACTTCCATCTTCTGAAATTTTTCCTGCAAGTGTAAAGCTGCTTCCATTTGAATTCTTTAACAGCTGGCCTGAACTTGAATTAACAAGCTCTGTATCAGCATCACCATAAGAATCGCGGTAAAGCTTGATTTTTAGAGGAACTTCATCAGATTCGTCGAATTTAGTCAAATCAGGGAAGCTTGGAGCTGTATTATCAATATTAACAACACAACTGTTTGTAGCTTCACCACCGCTACCGTCGGTATTATCTTTTACTCTGAATGATACAGACCATCTGCTTGTAGTAACATCAATAGGAACTTTAAAGAAGAAGGTCTTTCCATCGTTTCCATAATATTCTACCGCTGAGTTAAGAGTATTTGTAGAAGCCGTAACTGTGCTTCCATTTCCAGTCCATCTGTCTGTTGCAGTTCCGACTGTAACATCAATATCCCTCATCTTTGCAGAACCTTCATTTCCAGGTGTAGCGGCATATCCTTCGAGATACCAGTTCTGACCGCTCAGATATTTTTCAGGTTCATAATCCATATCAACTTCAGGAGTACCAGTGCCTTCTGCATTATCATACTGTCTGAGTTTAATATCCTGGAAGAACGGAATTGAGTTATTGATATTTATCTTTACAACATCTGACCATGAACTTATAAGAGGCCGGTCTGTATCACTATCTACAGCAATTGCCCTTATATGTACAGTTTTTTCTGTTGTAAGACTTCCAATATTAAGTGAACAGCTCCAGTTTCTTGTACCGTTTGCGGCTATAAGTTTTGTACCCGGAATATTTGTATCTGAAACAAATACCCTTGTATCTGTTCCTGCTGCAGGTTTTACAGTACCGTTTGTATCGATAAGTTTAGCTTCAGCAAAAGTGCCGTCGCCATCATATTCAAACTGGAGATAAACTTTACTGATACCTTCATTATCTGATGCTGTACCAGAAATTCTTATTTCACCACCCTTTTCTGCATCATTTACAGGATCTACAATCGTAACGCTTGGACGGTCTGTATCAGGATTGAACCTTATTCGAATTTCTTCTGGGTCAGATGAAGCAGCATTTGACCTTGAATAAGTTGCCTTTGTAACATAACCGATGTTTCCAACTTCATCAGTAACTTTAAACCATACTGGAATTGAATAAATATGTTCAGGATCATTTCCTGCAAGAGTTCCAATATCATAACCGTCATAAGCATCTTTTACAGTAGCTTCATTATTTACAATCTTATAATCCAGAACTTCTTCTGCAAATTTTTCAAATTCTACAGACCAGGTTGAAGAAGGATTGCTGATTTCTGTCCAGTTTACATCATCGCTACTAATAATAGAATTCTTATTAGCTTCTGTTGCTGCCTTCCAGCTTTCATACAAAGTATCACTTGGCATACAATAAGACATTGCGGCAATTACAGATTTTGAATCTTCTACCTGTCCACCGAATGTAAATTCACCGGTAATTTCTTTTTCAGGTAAAGGAGTTACATGCTTAATAGTAATGTTTGCAGAGTTATCAATCTTGATTGCCTTATCGCGTCTACCACCCTGACCTGCAATATCCTTTGCCGTAAAGTCGAGAGTAACATTAGCTTCGGCAATTACAGCTTCGCTTCCACTTTCGCCTACTGCCTTACTCATATCATAAGGACCAAGAATATAAACATATTTTGCTGTTCCGGCTGTATGACTAATCTTAATACCCTTATCGTTAGTATCCGTACTGTCGAGAACAAGGAATTGATCCAGATAATTATTTGTTTCGTAAACAGGTTTAGCCGTATCTGTAAGTTCTGCCATTCCTGTAAGTTCTGTTACTTCAATCCTTACATACATAACAGGCAAATCTTTACCGAATACAATCTGACTGTCGTCGTTCCAGCTGAGATTTGGAGATTGTGATTCCATATATTCTTCTATCTGAGTTGCTTTATAGCGTTTGCCTGCCGTTGTTACGTTACCATCTGCATCAAGTTCAGGTGCTGCTGACCACTTATCTGCGCCAAGTCTTAACAGCTGAACCTTGTCAATAATTGGAGATGCCGTATCAAACTGGAAGGTTACAACTTTACTCCAGTCTTCTTTTGGCTGTGCTGATGTAGAATTCTTGAATGCAACGTACGGTCTTGTAAGAGTTGCAGCGGCAATTTGAGCTTCCGTTGCAGTTGATGCAGCCGTATTTGCAGTACAGAAAATTGTACCTTCTGCATCCATTACAGCCCAGTACCAGCCGTTTGTTCCGTCTTCTTCGTCGGATTCAATCTGCCAGTTTGTATCTTCCAGAGTTGGATTCGTTTCGTCGGTATTAAATGCAATCCATCCTGTCTGTCCAGAAAGAAGTCCTGCATCTGCAGAAGGCAGGGTTGCACCTGTAACAGCACCGCTTGTATTCGTAACCGCAACTGGAATTTGAGTTGCAGTTGGAGCAAGTCCGTTATTCTTTGCAGTCTGCCAGAGCCAGAGTTTCTTTACGGTTCCGTCATCATCCTTAATTGTACCAGAGACAATCTTTGAACGCAGGAATCCGTTTGGAGTATCTGCATCACCGGCATTTGCACCTGCCGTTGGTTTATTAATCTGGCTCATCTTGATTACAGGTCTGTCGGAATTTCTGTCTACCGTTACCTTTACAGGATGTGAATAGCCGATGTTCCCTGCCTTATCTTGTGCAGAAGCCATGAACCAGATATCAGTTCCGTCTGCAATTTCTTCTCCTGTAATAGGAGTTCTTGTATTTATCTTATTATTTTCAAAATTCCAGGTAGCACCTGCAGCCATATTCTTAATTCTTACGAATTTTGTAGCAGCATTTGCAGCTGATGCAGTTTCTGCAATATCATCAGAACTAAATCTGTCATCATCCGTCTTTCCTTCAGGTAATGTGCCTGTACCATACTTTGCACCAAGAGTAGAACTTCGTGTATAGTACAGGATGAGGCTTTCGTTATCAGAAGAAAGTCCGCCGCCGCTTGCATCATCCTGGGCACTTCCGCTTATGCTGATATTTCCATTAACTTCTACTACACCGGATGTATCTTTATCGGCATCCGTTGGAGTATCTACGCTTACAGTCGGTTTGCTCATATCTATCATTACAGTTGCAACAGTCATGCTTGAACTGTTTCCAGTGCCCGCTTTATCAGTTGCAACGGCAGTTATAGTATAAGTTCCGCTTGTTGGTAAAGCTTCTTTTATATCAGCTTCCCATTTTTCATATTCAACACCTTCTACTGTAACATTTTCAACATGAGTTGCATTTACGCTGCCGTTTTCACCAAAGGTAAATTTAACACCCTTTACGCCAGCTGCTTCAGAAATGCCTTCTCTAGGTTTATCTGCTACTTTTACAGAAATAACACATTCTGATTCCTTGTTTGTATATTTCAAAACATTGATGTCATCCGGCTGAATAATTTCAGGTACTTTTGTATCAACATTAAGAGAGAAACAAGGATATGTGCGGTTTTCTGGTGTATCACCCTCATTTTCAACATAGTTTTCAATGAGTTTTGTATCGACAGCAGTGTTTCCAGCGTTATCTTCTGCTACAAGTACAAGATAGTTACGTCCTTCGTTGAATCCGCTCAGCGACTGTCGGAAGGTTGTCGTTACTGTCTTCTGATATTTGTAGTAATCTGCCTCTGCATAATCAGCTGCAGTTCCGATTAACGTACCATCGAGTTCAGATCCGTTTGTTTTTGCAACGTTGTAGCATACGCGGCGGTTCTGCCAGTCTGCCTGTGCCTTAGGGTCAATTGCAAGTCCGCCGCTGATTACGTCATTCTTGAGGGCTTCAAGCTGAGTATCTGTAAGATTGAATTCTACACCGCCTGTTACAACTGATGAAGTTCCCGCAAACAAAACAGAAGCATTTTCTGCGTATATCTTATACCAGATTTTCTTTACACCACTTCCGCTGTTTACGACGTCGGTATGTCCTGCAACTCCTGCTGAAGTGTCGTTTTCGTTCGCGCGGTCGCTGAATGCACCGCGAAGTTCAATTGTAGTTGCGTTTCCGAATGTTCCGCCCTCGTACTTGCTTCCGGCATCATTATCAAGATCTGCATTCCACAAATCAGATGTAGTTGCTATATCTTCACTGTTGTCTGCACTGCCTACCCTGAAGTACAAATCTTTATTCTTTGCGTCTGCCTCATGCTTTCCTTCCGGTGCCTGAGTATCAAAGTAAACTGTAAGAGTCTTAACGGTAGTTCTTCCAGCCTTATCGGTTGCAGTTACAGTTACTGCTGCGCCTTTTGTCCATCCGTCTGTATCATCAGGAACAATTTCCTGTGACCACGATGAAAGGTTTTCTGTAAGAGTTTTTGTAAACTCTGTTCCAGTTCCGCCGGTAACAGGGGCAACTTTAATAACGATGCTTTCTACACCGGTATTATCATCGGAAGTTCCTTTTAATACGAGTTTCTTAGTAACGTTGTTTACCCAGTATACAGGAACTTCTGCATCTGCATTGGCACTGTAAGAAGATATTTCCGCAGCATTTGCATCAGAAGCAAGTTTTTCGTAAAGCCTTACGTTTTCAAGTGTCGGATTAGTTCCATCTACAGTAACCGTTACAAGCTGTTTTGCAGCAATGTTGTTTCCGGCATTGTCGCCTGCACTTACTGTAAGTTTTCCGCTTGCATCAGGAACGAATGAAACCTTCCACATCTTATATTCAGATGCGTTTGCAGCAGTATATGATTCCCAAGCGTTTGCAGTACCTTCTGCTGCTGAGTCTGCCGTAGCGTATGAAGTTGCCTTACTGTATTTTACGCTTGATTTGAGGTCTGTAGTGCTTGAGCCGACTTTAAGGGCTGTGAATGCCTTTACGCCGCTTGCTCCGCTTCCTGTATCTTTATATTCTCCGTAAACGGTAAGTGTCTTTTCGCCGTCGTTGTATATGGTTGTTGAGTTTTCACTCAGTTCTGTTACGCTTCCGTTGCCTTGTGAATCAGTATTCTTATAAGCCTTTATATTGAGTACAGGCTCTGCTGTATCGATATTGAAGCTTATTGTTTCTATATTTGAAACGTTTCCTGCATTATCAATTGCACGTACACTAAGAGATTTATATCCGTCTTCTGTAAATGTTACGGAATCAGAATAACTAGAACCCCTTCTTGAAAGTTCTGTCCAAGTTGCATTGCCTTGTGTTGCAGCTGTGTATACTCCAACTGCATATTCAACCTTCTGAATGCCAGTTCCTGTATATCCGTTTTCGGCGGCGGTATCGTTTGCATTAGCTGTTAATGTTACAGTCTGCTTCTTGTACCATTTTTCTACGGTAGTAGTATCACCATTAGTATTAGTAACCGTATGATCTGCAGTTCCTGCATTCAGTGCTCCGCTTCCGCTCATGACGATTGAAGGGCTTACCTTATCTACGGTTACACGCTTTGTAATCATATCTGATACACGACCAGATTTATCGGTTGCCTGTACTACAAAGTTGTGAACACCGTCTGCAAGAGTTGAAGCTGCAAAAGTCATGCTCCATTCAACAGTACCGTCTGCATCAGGTTCTGTAATTGTCAGTGCCGATGTATAACCCGTTACACCTTCTTTACTTGCATAATTAGTTACCGCAGAACCGAGTTTGTCTGTGACCGTAATGTAGTCAACTCCATAAGAATCGCTTGCAGTTCCGCTTATTGTTATTGAAGCATCTTTCTTAAGATATATATCAGAAGAATCCGTCATTGAAGCTTCTGGTGCAGCCCTGTCGTAGAAGAATCTTACGTGCTGTGGTTCTTCAGCAGTATTTCCAAGTTTATCTGCTGCACGTATCCATAAATGCTTTTCGCCTTCGCTTCCAGGAGCAAGCTTCATTGTATAACGCATTCCGCTTGTATACTGTGCGTGAATCCATTCTGTTGAAGCGTTCGGAGATGCTACCGTCGTATATTCAACGCCATGACCTGCTACAATAGAGTTTGTATAAGATTCAATTCCACTTCCGCTTTCTACAAGTGTAAGTTCAACTGTATATTTTCCGTCTACAAGCTGAACATCATCTATCTGTGCATCAGAAGCAGGCTTTGTAACCGTTACAGACGGTGCAGTTGTATCATAATAAACATTGAACCTTGATTCCTTTGTTTTACCACATACATCACGTGCCCTTACAATAAGAGTTTGATAAGTTCCTTCTGTAAAGAGGCTTACAGGCAATGTGTAAACGTTTCCGCTCTTTGTTATACCCGTTGCAGCGGCTCCAGAACCGATAATAAATTCAACTGGAGTTTCAGCAAGACCGTGAGTATCGCTCGCAACAGCAGTAACCTTCAATGCCTGATTAAAGTAATAAGTACTGCCAGATTCTATACATCCAATTCCGTCTGTCGTATTTACACTTGCAGTAAGATTTGGATCGTTCATATCAATAGAGAATGAAAGCCTTACAGGATTGCTTTCGTTTCCAGCCTTATCTACACCCTTTACAAACAGATGCCATCTGCCTTCGCAGAGTTTTCCTGCATCTTCACCAGAAGTTGCATTATAAGTATCTTCTGTACCTTCTTTAAGACTTGAGTTGATTGCCCAGTCGCTTCCGCTAAGAGTTACCGTTTTCCATACGCCGGAAGCTACAGCCGGTGCTGATGGAGAACCTGCAGCTCCTTCCGCCGTATTCGTATTGTCAAGCACAAATGCATATACATATTTTTCTATTCCAGATTCGCCGCTTCCGTCCTGTGCAGTTCCTTCAAATCTGAATGATGTTCCTGAAATAGGATTTGTAGAAGCAACAGCTATATTAGTAGACTTAAGAACATTATTGCTTCCAAAATCCTTAATCTGAACAGTTGGCGCATTCTTATCAATTATAACGGAACGTTCTACTGTATAAGCCTTTGCAGCTTTATTTCCGATATTTGCCTCAGCATCATCTGCGGAAATATCTGTTACAGTGATTTTGTATCCATATATTCCTGTTGCAAGGGCATTTCCAGTTAAACTTTCTGACGTATAACCTGCATTAGTATTTCTTGGAAGGCCTGTAAAGCTCCATGTACCGCCATTTCCAAGTTCATTTCCATCGATAGAATCAACTTCTACATAATCGCCCCATGATGCCGTACCATTTGCCTTATATCTCTGTCTTATTGTTATTTTCTTTACTCCAAATCCATCTTCAGCCGTTCCTGCAAGGGTGAACGAGTCATTTGTATAATTAAGGGAAGTCGTTATTTCTGCTACAGGAGCGGAACGGTCATAAGTAAATCTTACGGCATCGCTACCCTTTCTTATGCTTATGTTACCGGCCATGTCTTCTGCCATAACATAAACTTTCTTTATGCCTTCAGTGCTGAATACACTCTGACCAAATACGGCAAGATATGTATATTCATTTCCACTTAATGACATATCTTTCCAGCCGGTTGAATGGTCAGAAGTTGTTGCGCCTGAAGAAGCCGCTGAAACTGTTCCGTCAAGAAGATATTCGTCTGTACTGCTGTCGTCGGTTATCTGAATACGAACTTTCTTTACACCACTAGAAATCGAACCAGAATCATTTGCATTAACAGAGAATGTATAAGTTGCATTTTGAGTCTGCGTTGTATCAGGAACAGACGGTGCTTCTGAAGAAGGTGCTGTTTTATCAACAGTCACAGTTTTTATTATATTTTCAGAATTTCTGCCCGATTCATCTGATGCAGAAATTACAAATCTATGTTCACCTTTGCTCATGCCAGAAGCCGGAACAGTCAGATTCCATGAAAGTGCATTTTCTACCGAAGTTGCACTGTTTATTGCATTCTGCAGGCCTTCTCCAGTGAGCGGTTCATTATTTCCGTCCACAATACTGATTCTCAGACTTGCTTCCGTTGCATCCGTTGAATACGTTTTATTATCTCTTGAATCAGTTATAGTTATGCGTCTAAGTTTATAAGTATCGTATGCCGTACCTTTCAATACATAACTTGTTGAAGTTGAATTAATATATTGTCCAGCACCACCATTTTCTACAATAACAGGGGCCGCTTTATCATAAGAGAATTGAACATGCTTTGGAGACGCTGCAATATTTCCAAGTTTATCAGAAGCTTTTACCCAAAGATGTCTTTCACCTTCTGTAGTACCAGCAGGAAGTGCCATAGAATAACGCATGCCGCTTGTATATTGTGCATGTGTCCATTCAGAAGATGAATCTTCAGGCGCAGTTGCCGTGCCATCAGTAGAAGCAAGCGTAACAGCATATTCAACACCTTTTCCTGCTTCTATTCCGCTTGTATAAGACTGAATTCCCGAACCGCTTTCTACAAGCGTCATTTCAACAGTATATTTTCCATCAGAAAGACTGTCATCATCTATCAAGTCGTTATCAACAGGTTTAAGTATTGTAATTTCAGGAGCTGTTGTATCGTAATAAACATTAATATTCGATTCAACTGTACGTCCACAATAGTCAAATGCCTTTACCTTAACAGTCTGATATGAACCTTCTGTAAACAAAGAAACAGGCAATGTATAAACATTTCCATTTTTAGTTACTCCGTTTGCTGCCGTTGAAGAAGAACCAATATAGAATTTAACAGGATCTGCTGCAAGTTTATTCGTATCAGCAGGAACAACAGTCATTTTTAAGGCCTGATTAAAATAATATGTACTGTTTGAAACAATACAGCCGCTTTGTTCAGAAACATCTGTAGAAAGACTGCTGAATTCAGGGGTAGACATATCATTCCAGAAAGAAAGACGTATTGGACTACTTACATTTCCGGCTTTATCTGTCGCCTTTACAAACAAATGCCATCTGCCTTCGCAAAGTTTTCCAGCACCTTCACCGGAAGTTGCAAGATATGTATCTTCAATACCCTCTTTTAAGATTGAATTGATTGTCCATGCCGTTCCATTTATAGATGCATTCTTCCATACATCAGAACCTGGCAATTCAGACGGAACATTTTCACCGCGAACAAATGCGTAACTGTAACCTGCAAGTCCAGAACCGTTTGCGTTATCCTGTGCAGTTCCTTCGAACATGAATGAACTTCCTGAAATATAACTTGTTTCAGAAATTTCTGTATTAGAATTTACAAATTCATTATTAGCAAAATTCTTTATCTTTACAGTCGGCGCTGTAGTATCAACAGTAACCTTTATTTCGCTGGATTCCTGTTTACCGGCTTTATCAGTAACAATAATAGTATATGTATATTCACCATTTTCAGGCGATGACTGCTGAAGTTCAGGTGCTGAACTGTCTCTAGGAAGATTCTTTACAGTCCAGTTTTTACCAACTCCGCTATCAGCAGTTATTGATGTTAATACAACATTAGAATCAACAGGAATTGTTACCACTGCTCCAGATGCAAATTTCTGTGTAATAGTAAATGAATTTGAATCAGCAAATTTCCAGTCATCATTCATTGTTCCGTTCAAACTGAATTTCTTACCAGTACAGAAATTTTCAGTCTGATTATAGCTTCCAGCTTCTGTAGTACCATCAGATTCATATTCTTTATAACCTGTCATGCCTACAGAAGGTTTTCGTGTATCATATATAAATGAACCTGCATCCATCCAGCCAGAATCATTTCCAGCCTTATCAGTTGCCCTTACTTCAAGTTTTTTATAACCAGAAACAGTAAATGCTGTCTGTCCATTGCTGTCTGCAGTCAAAGCATTCGGTGTTATTGATTTATTAAAGAATGCAGTAGTTCCAGCATCAATTTCGCTAGGATTTGCATTAACACCATCTGTCGGAACAGTCGTGCCATCATCTTCAACAACAAGGAATCTAAGTTTTACGCTGCTCATTCCAGAAACAGATTCTGTCAAACTTCCGCTTACATTAAATGAATTTGTCTGAGTCTGATTTACATCAGGAAGAGATACAGTCGGAACATTAATTTGCGGTGCAGTTTTATCGACATACAATGTAGTAGATGAAATAGACGTTGTTTTATTAACAGCATCGGTTGCAGAAATTGTAAGAGTATGTTTTCCTTCTGCCATTAAATTTGTATTGATGTTAAGCCGCCAGTTTACAGCTGTATCTTCGCTCTTTGCATTTAAAAGTGCAGTTTCAGCAGCATTACCTGTAAGAACTGTTACCGCACCTCCTGAAATCTGAATCAGATCTATTTTAAGGCTAGAATCTGTTGCTACCGTTGAATAAGTTGTTTTTTCTGAAGAACCAGAATCTGGAATAAACTCATCAACGACAGTAACTTTGCTAAGCCTGTTAGAATCGTATGCTTTTCCTGCAACTTCTATAATTGTGCCGCCCTTATAATATGGGTTTGCGGCGTTATACGATGCCTTATCGCTTTCTGCAGGATTTGCAATTGAAGCTGAATAAGATTTTATAGAACTGTCTTTTACAACAGGATTTGCCTTATCGTAATATAATGTTACAGACTGAACTGTACTTTCGTTTCCAAGACGGTCTTTTACTTTTGCATAGAATACCTTCTGCCCTTCTTCACTTCCAAGTGAAACTGCCTGTGCATGGAAACTTGAACCACCGGCGTACAAAGTATCATACCAGGTAGCAGATTGTGGTGAATAATCAAATGAATAAGATAATCCGCTTGAAACACCAGAAACAGCATTATAACGTTCAACGCCAATTCCTTCCTCTGTAATAATGTAATAAGGCGAAACATTTCCACTTTCTACAATTATTCCAGGTTCTGGAGTCATAATTGTTAATTCAGGAGCGGTTGTATCTTTGTTCAACTGGAATTCGATATTAGATGTTCGTTCACATTTATCTTTTACAGTTATTTTAAGCCGCTTTAATTCATTTTCTGTAAATTTATCCTTATTTAAGGTAATACGTTTTGAATCTGGAGTATTGCCCGAACCGCTTACATCTTCAATTGTGTAATCAGGATTTGCACCTGTTGAAGTAAGAGCAGTATTATCAATAGAAATTGTTACAGCATCTTCTGCAAGGCCAAAGGTATCTGACACAACAAGGTTTTCAATAACCGGATTCTGATTGAAATAATATGTACTTCCAGAAGCAAGACAACCGTTAGAAATACCAGTTTTCATTGCACCACTTATAGAAGGTTCACTGCAATCTACCCAGAATGTCATGCAGATAGGAGTACTTGCATTACCGGCATCGTCGACAGCTTTAATGAACATATGCCATTTGCCTTCGCACAACAAACCGGAACTTGAGACATTATATTCGGTAGTTGTTCCAGAGACATAATTTCGTCTTAAATTCCACTGTCCGCCGCCACAAGCTTCTGTTTCCCAACGACTATCTGGAACTGACGGAAGCGTGCTTGAAGATTCGTTTCCTTTTACAAATGCATATTTTAATTCTTTTACACCAACGGCAACACCGTTTTCTTTAACATCGTTTACAGTAAGCTTTAATGCAAGTTCGTCTCCTGTAAGATATTGACGTTCTGATAATGTAAAATCAACTGTTTCATCAACCCTTGTTTTTGGATTAGAAATCTTAACTTCAGGAGGAGTACTATCTACTGTAACTGTTACCTTGTAATCCTTTAACTCTTTTCCAGCCTTATCTTTTACAGTAATTGTATATGTATATTCTCCTGTTGCAGGAACATCCTGAGGAAGATTTATATTGTCACTACGACGAGGAAGATTTCCTACAGTCCAGCTTAGTTTTACTCCATCAGAAGTTGTCAATGATACAAAATTATCATTTGAAACAGGAATTGCAACACTTTCTCCAGAACCAATCTTCTGTTTTATAACGAATTTTGCAGTTTCATCAAAGAGCCAGTCATCACTCATTTCACCACTCAGAGTGAATTTCTTGCCTGTACTAAAATATGTTTTGCCGCTTAAAGAAACTGAAGTTCCTTCTTCCGGTATATATGATTTCAAAACAACATCAGGAACTCTTGTATCATAAGTAAAGATTCCGGCTTCCATCCATTCAGATTTATTGCCTGCCATATCAGTTGCCTGAATCATTACCTTTTTCTTACCGGATTTATTAAATGCCGTGTAATCAGAACAGGTAAATGTTTTTGTAACAGTATCGCCAGGAGAATCCATAGTAATTATCTGTGAAGCAACTTCTGAATCCCCAGAAATTGCAGGATCATTAGTTTGAGTAGTTCCATCATCAGACATTTCTATGAATTTAATTCTTGCTTCTTTTACTTCCGACTGTTTTTCTTCAAGACGAGCGGTAATTGTTAATTGTTCAGACTGGGTCTGATTAACAGTTGGCAATACGACAGACCCCTCTTTAAGGCTCGGAGCAGTTCGGTCAACATAAAGAGAAACAGAACTAAGACGTGTTGTTTTATTTGCATCATCTGTTGCGGCAATTGTTAATTCATGAAGTCCTTCTTCAAGATTGTTGCTTTCAAGAATCAGTTTCCAGCTTATCTGACTAGAAGTATCTTTTGCCAGTGCAATAGAACTTTCGGTTACAGCAATTAAATGGGTTTCACTTCCAGTAGAATATTCGTCGCTCTTTGTATTTACGCCCTGCTTATAAGAATCCGTTACCGTTATTTTACTCAAAAGGTTTGAATCGTAAGCAGTACCAGTAATCAAAATCTTTGAACCGGCATTAAAGTAATAATTATTTTCTATACTTGCAGCTTCAGATTCTGTACTTCCGGCATTAATACGTCTTACAGAGCCGTCAACAACAGGAGCCTCTTTATCATAACTAAAATGTCTTTCTTCCCAAATATCTTCATTCGAAGAATTTTTCTTTACATTTCCAAGTAAATCTTTTGCAAGAACCTTAAAGCGTATTTCACCTTCGCCTGTAAGCGTTACTTTCTGGCTCCATTCAAGACTTCCCATAGAACTGTCTGAAAGGTCAAGTGAAATTGGAGTCCATGTATTACTGCCGTCACTTGATTTTTTATCTGCCGCAAAAGAAAGGGCATTATTATCAAAACCACTTGCAGCATCACGAATTGTTCCCGTAACGGTTATAGAAGCATCTTTTTCCGCAGAACCTTCGCGCGGTGAAGTTATTTCAATATCAGGAGCAGTTCTATCAAGGCATACTTTATAAGAAGTACGTGCTGTTTTACCGACTATATCTTCTGCAGAAATTACAACATTTGCAGCAGTTCCATCAGTAAATACAGAAGAATCTATACTCCAGTTCCATCTTCCGTTATTAGCATAATCTGCATCTTTTTGAATAAGAATCGTACCGTCGGCACTTTCCTGCGATACAGAAATAGTTTTTGTTGCCAATACAACGCTGTCTGAATTTCTTGCAACGCTGACTGTTATGTTATTTATTCCATAGGTATCTGTTACATTGAATGTTCCGTTTATATTTTCACCTTTGAAATAATAAGTTCCGCCATTATAAATACAAGTTCTGTTTTCATCTGTCAAAGACTGACTTGTAATTGTAGAAGAAAGGTTCGGTGCATTTTTATCTACATCGAATTTTCTTAAAATAGTTTGTGAAATATTTCCTGCGGCATCAGATCCGCATACTATAAGATTCCACTTTCCTTCACAAAGTTTATTTTCTTCAAGCTGAGTACCTGAAACAATATTAATTGTTCCAGACCAGGTTGTATTATTTACATTTGCCGATGACCAGCCTTTTTCAATCCATTTTTCATTTTTAAGCACATCACCAGAAGCAGGTACGTTTATTACTGCAAGATTTTCTGCGGTTCCCAAATCCGTACCAGTTATCTGATTTTCGTTCAAAATTTTCCAATAAATGCCGTGAATATTGTTTCGTTCTGTAAAATCACCATTAAAGAGCATGTAATCATCACTTACAGCATTAGAACCTTTTTTTGCATCCAATGCAGGATTTGTTACTGTGATTACAGGTGCAGTTGTATCTACTGTAGTTTCATACGTCTTTGATTTTACTTCGTTACCAGCACCGTCTGTAAGTATAAACTGATAAGAATAGGTTCCGTCCTGAGGCTGCTGATTTCCAAGAGGAACATGACAACTCCATGAATTGTTTTCCCCAACTGTTATATCTGCATGATTTCCTGTTGAAATTTCTTCAAGTCTGAATGTATCAATTCTATAAGAATCTGTAGCTGTACCGCTAAAAGTAAAGCCTGAACTTGTCATATAAGTCTGAAAACTATCATCAGATACATTTAAAACCGGATTTGCCTTATCATATATAAATTTATTCTTTACATCATGATTTACAAAGGTATTTCCTGCC
>CAMOWQ010000052.1 GCA_946628495.1 uncultured Treponema sp.
TAAGAATATTAAAAAACTATGCGAATTATATAAGGTTTCGGCAGACCTATTTTTAAGTCCGGTTAGAAAAGAAGATGAGAAGGTGGAATATCCATATACTTCTGAATCATCTGCTTGTTTGAGCTTTGCTTCTCCATCTGGTTCTTATGGCGAATCACCCGAAACTTCAAACTCAAAAACTTTATTATCAGAATTAGTCAGACTCATTCCATTGTTAAAATTGAACGAACAGATTTCTTTACTGTCCAGACTTGCCAATATTATTGAGAAACAAACTTGCGTTCCAGATTCTCCTGTTATAAAAACGAAAAAAATAAAAAAGATTCCAGATGCGACATATAATCAATATTTGAATAACGAGGAAGTGCAAAAGCAACGTCAAAGTAGTCTTGCTACCATAAGGGAGATTTTGAAAAATGATGAATGGTGAAATATGGTGGGTAGACTTTCAGGAACCTCGAGACAGTACTCCTGCATTTGTGAGACCGGGGATTATTGTACAGAATAATGAACTAAATAGTAGCGAACTAAATTCTACAATCGTAATTCCGATAACCACAAACTGCAGATTTGCTGACTACAAGGGAAATGTCTTTCTCGATAAATCTGAATCAAAACTTCCAAAAGATTCTGTTGCCTTGTGTGCTCAAATTACAACTGTTGATAAACAGGCATTGCTGAAAAAGAACTCAAAATTGTCATTAAATTTATTGAATGAAATATACGAAGAAATTTCCTGGGTATTGGAAAACTAGAATTGTAATTATTCTAGAAATTTGCAGATCTTTTTACGGGATTATATATAAATGAGAAAAGTTTTACCTGTTCTTTTAGCATTGCTTATGTCTGGATGTAAAAATACATCCTTTAAGAAACAGCTGGTTAATCACAATGGCGAAGTAATATTTTCTTTGAATTGTCCAGAGTTTAAGAATCGTCCTATTGTTACTATTGAAGATTCAGGTCTAATTTTTTATTTTTTGGTTGATACTGGCAATACTCTTTCCTTTATTAATGAAAATGGTTGTCAAAAAATGAATTTTGACCTTGATGAAAACGAAGATTTATTAGGTGGAAGTGTTAATTTATATTTAGAAGATAAAAGATATTTAGTAGATGGAAAGGAACATATTTTGAGAATGCCTGTAAGAAAAAATGAGTTCTTTTCTGAAAAAGAAATTGATGGAATGTTAGGAATAGATTTTCTTTCTCAATATGACAATGTAGTTTTGGATTATAAACAAAGAAAAATTAAATTTAATCAATCACCAATTAACAGTCATCCAATTAAAATGTATAAAACTTCTGCAGATGTTTTTTACATCTATTATTCATTAGATGGAATAAAAGATTTTGGTTTATTAGATACCGGTAGCGATGGTTTTGTTGTAAGAGAGAATTATCAAACTGATTATGTTGAAATTTCTGATATGCAAATACAAGAAATAATTAAACATTCTGTTTATAAAAAAGAAAAGTGTAACGTTATACATTTTAATCAAATAGAAATTGCCGGGGTATCATATAAAGATATAATCGGTTATTTTGCAAAAGATGAGCGGATTCAAATGGATAAAGATTCAGCAAAAGAACATCGTTTAAGAAGTATTTTAGGATATACTTTTTTTAAAGATCATATAATTCAGTTAGACTTCAAGAATAATTTGTTTTATATAGAATAACTCAAAATACATTTAAAAAATACTACAAATTCATACAATGATTTTCTTCCTGAAAAGTACCTGCAAACATCATTATAGGTAAAATCAAATTGCATTTTGGAGTAAAATTTGCCTTTTGGAGTAGTGACCTGATCTGTCAATTTGTATTATATTGTTAGTTATATCTAACTAAAAAAAAGAGATGATTCGCGACGGAACAACAAGTTGTTACGAACCGTTCTTTCGATGAGCCTAAAAATTGCGATGCATTTTTTTAACGGCTCTTCGATTTTAGGCAGGGAAGGCATTCCCCTCTCAGGAGATTTTATGAACAAAATGCCGGCAGAAAAACTTTTTCAAACTTACATGGATTTAATCAGCAAACGGGAAAGCGAAGAAATTTACCGGCTGAATGAACCGATTGGCGAAGGCATCATGAAGCATACCCATATTGCCAATGGTATTGAACTTGTCTATTCAGAACTTGAAAGCTACAGTCCAAACTATCAGGCTGAAAAAAAAGAAGTGGACGGGCTTGAAATTATGTACATTGTTGACGGTCACGGCGAATTCGAACTTGCCAACAGACAGATTGCCAGCGGCGAAAAAAGCGATGTCATGATTTTCAACTGTAAAACTGCGGTAAAAAAAGCCATGCTTGGTAAAAGCGGCATGAACTGCATAAGTTTTATTCTTTTCACTGACGATGCAATTTCCTTCCTTAATGAATTTCTTGGAACTTCCGACTTCAGCAGATCTGTTTTTTTCAACGATATCAGAAAGAGTGACAGTGCCGTTTCTTTTCCCTGCGGCGAACTTCTGGAAAAACTTTTTCTGGAAACTATCAGACTGCCTGGAGCCTTTTCTAAACATACTGTAAGGCTTGCGGTGATTCACGCAATTATTCTTTTAATTCAAAAGTTCAGGGATAAAGACGGCTGTGATGTACGCTTAAAAAATGACAGCGCAGATTCCTACTTCAGCGGAACAACCGGTCGTAAAGTTCAAAACGTTCGACGCATTATAAATTCGAATCTGGAAAAAGAAATCTCGATTGAAGAGCTGGCTGGGAAAGTTAATTTGAACCGCACTACCCTTCAAAAAGTTTTTAAGGAAATGTACGGGCTCACGGTGAATGAATACCGTACAAAGGCCCGTCTTCAACTGGCGAAAAATCTGCTTGCTTCTACAGACCTTTCCATAACCGAGATTGCCGGTCGCTGCGGTTATGCAAATGCAAGTAAGTTTTCCGAGGTCTTTAAGAAAAACGAAGGCGTCCTGCCAAAAGACTGGCGGAAATAAGCAAATAAATGAGGTAATTATTGGAGGTTTATATGTCATCTAAAAAAAATGACCGTCCTGTTCCAAAAAGTTCGGCGAGTTTCAAGTCTGCACAACGTGGGCTTATCAGCTGGATTTTTTATTTTGCAGGAAGTAAAAAGGGGCAGTACATTGTCAGTGTATTCTTTGCCCTTTTGAGTGTGGCCTGCTGTATTGCACCATACTTTATTATTGCGCGGATTGTTCAGCAGCTGCTTGCCGGCGTCCGCGACTGGCAGCTCTTTTTGAAAGAGTGTGGAATTACAGCTTTGTTCTGGTTTGGCAATGTGCTTTTTCATGCAATTTCTACAAGCATGAGCCATATCGCAACTTTCAATCTGCTTGGAAACATCAGAAAGGCAATGTGCGATAAGCTTACCCGCCTGCCGCTGGGAACTGTTCTTGATATGCCTTCTGGCTCGCTCAAGAGCATTATCATTGAACGTATAGACAGCATGGAAACAACGCTTGCCCATATTGTTCCTGAATATACATCGAATATTATTTTATCGATTGTTCTTGTTGTTTATCTTTTTGTTCTAGACTGGAGACTTGCCCTTGCCTGTATGGCGGTTTTGCCAATTGGTTTTATAGCAATGTGCTTTATGTTCAAAGACGGTGAAGCCCGCTTTAAGTTTGCTCTGGATAAGACAAAGGCTTTGAACGATACCGCCGTTGAATATATTAATGGAATTGAAGTTATCAAGGCTTTTGGAAAATCTAAATCAAGTTACGAACGCTTTGTTATTGCAGCTCAGGAAGGTTCTGCCTGCTATGTTGAATGGATGCGTGACTGTATCTGGCCTCATGCCGTTGCAACTGTTGTGACTCCTACCCTGCTTTTCTCGCTGCTTCCGATTGGTGGATTTATGTTTTTGAATGGCAAAATTGATGCTTCACTTTTTATTACAGTGATTGTTCTTGCAGTCAGCGCTATTCAGCCTTTCCTGATTGCCTTTACTTATCATGATGATATTGCCAAAGCCGGTGCGATTTTCGGTGAAGTTGGTTCGATTATGACACTCCCAGAACTTGAACGCCCGACTGTAAACAAAAGCACCCCTCTTGATAATTCAATCGTTCTTCGCGATGTGCATTTTAGTTATCATAAAAATAATGAGGGGGAAAGCCTTCCCCCTGCGTCGCACGATGTTGCGCCGACACCCCCTTCGCCTAAGGGGACACCCCTTAAAAACCCCGAAATCCTTCACGGCATAAACATGACCCTTCCACAAGGCTCATACACCGCCTTTGTAGGCCCAAGCGGTTCCGGAAAATCTACCATTGCCCGCCTCATTGCTTCACTTTGGGATGTTGATTCAGGAAGCGTAGAAATCGGCGGTGTAAACATTAAAGATTTGTCTCTTCAGGAATACAACGGCCGAGTTGCTTATGTTTCGCAGGATAACTTCCTTTTTGATATGAGCGTTCGCGAAAATATCCGTCTTGGACGCCAGAATGCGACAGACGCAGAAGTAGAAGAGATTGCCCGCAAAGCCGGCTGCTATGATTTTATCATGTCTCTTGAAAATGGCTTTGATACAGTTGTTGGCGGAAGCGGTGCTCATTTGAGTGGCGGAGAACGTCAGCGAATTGCAATTGCCCGTGCCATGATGAAGGACGCCCCAATAGTAATTCTTGATGAAGCTACAGCTTATACAGACCCTGAAAACGAAGCAATTATTCAAAAGTCTGTTGCCCAGCTGGTAAAGGGAAAAACTTTGATAGTAATTGCTCACCGCCTTTCTACTGTAAAGGATGCAGATAAGCTTTATGTAATAAAAGACGGTTTGATAGATTCTTGTGGAACTCACGAAGAGTTGCTGGCAAAAGGTGGACTGTATAAAAATATGTGGGAAGCCCACATCGAGTCCAAGGATGAATAGAAACGGTCATTGAGCCTGTCGAAATGACCTTCGACAAAAATGGTGGTTTCGACAAGCTCAACCACCGTTGTTCAGGAGAAATTAAATGTTTGGAACACTTATAAAATTTTTCAAATTTTGTGATAAAGAAAACCGTAAAAAGTTTACCGGCTCAATTTTCGTTGGAATCTTGAACTCACTTTTTATGGCATTTAGAATTGGCGCGGTTGCTGTTATGCTCCGCGGTGTTATTGGAACTGCAATCGAAGGGCAGCCTTTTGAAACAAAAACAATCTGGCTTTCGTTTGGAATTATGTGCGTAAGTATGATCGGCGGAATTATTACCCGAAAGGTTACTGCAATGTGGCAGTGCGAAGGCGGCTACAGAACCTGCGCTCAAAAACGAATAGAAATCGCCGAGCATCTTCGTTACCTTCCTATGGGTTATTTCAACGAAAACAGCCTGGGTGAAATTACGTCAGTTACAACAAACACAATGGAAGCCGTTGGAGACGTTGCAACCCGTGCAGTAATGATGGTATTCCAGGGCCTGCTCGATACTTCGCTCATTATCGTAATGCTCTTTTTCTTTGACTGGAGAATTGCACTTGTTGCTCTTGCAGGTTTTGCTCTTTTTGAGTTTGTAAACTTTTTTATGCGTTTTGCAGTAAAAGATATTTCTGCCGATAAAATCCGCGACGATGCAGCAGAAATCGGAAAGGTTTTGGAATACATCCAGGGAATTGCAGAAGTTAAGGCTTACAACCTTGTCGGAAAACGCAGCCGCGAATTGAACGACGTTATTAACCGCAGAAAAAAGACTTTAATAAAAATGGAGATGCGCTGTATTCCGGTTTCTAACCTTCAGTCACTGGTTGCAAAGCTCAGCGGCGTTGCCATGATGATTGCGTCTTTGTACTTTTACCTTGCAGGCACTATGGCTCTCGCAGACTGTGCGACAATGCTTGTTTGTTCTTTCATGCTCTTTAATGCCCTTGAAGCCGGTGGAAACTACTCAGCACTTTTAAGAACAATCGATTTGGGCGTTACAAAAGCCAGTGCTATACTTGCTCTTCCTACAATGAACATTGACGGTGCAACAAATGAAAAGGAATCACACGGATTCGGAACGTCTAACGACGTTTCCAACAAAAATAAAAAAGATTTTGCGTTAGCAAAATCGAATCCGTGCGACAATTCTTCTTTAATCGAAGCACGAAATGTCGACTTCGCCTACGACAAACGCAAAATCATCGACGGAATTTCTCTTTCAATTCCAGAGCATTCTACAACTGCAATTGTCGGTCCAAGCGGCGGCGGAAAAACAACCTTCTGTCATCTTCTTGCACGCTTCTGGGATGTAGACAAAGGAACCGTTACCCTCGAAGGAAAAGACGTGCGCGACTACAGCATGGATAACCTTATGAAAAACTACAGCTTTGTTTTCCAGAACGTTTACCTTTTTCACGACACAATCGCAAACAACATCCGTTTTGGTCAGCCAGAAGCTCCAATGGAAAAAGTAATCGCGGCTGCAAAAAAAGCCTGCTGTCACGAATTTATATCAGCACTTCCAAATGGTTACGACACAGTAATCGGAGAAGGCGGAGCAAGTCTTTCTGGTGGAGAACGTCAGCGCATTTCTATTGCCCGCGCCATCATGAAAGATTCACCAATCATCATTCTGGACGAAGCAACTGCCAACGTGGACCCGGAAAACGAGCGCGACCTCATGACAGCTATAGAAGAACTTACCCGCGAAAAAACTGTAATCATGATTGCCCATCGATTAAAGACAGTCCGCAATGCCGACCAGATTGTCGTAATCGATAAAGGCCGCATCGCCGAACAGGGCAAACACGAAGAGCTTGTTGCCAAAGGCGGAATTTATGCAAGATTCATAGATTCCCGTAAAGAAGCCGTTAGCTGGAAACTGTAAGCATACTGTCATACAGCATTATTTTTACTAATACAAATAAATAATTGCGGCTTGATATTTCTCATTCAAGCCGCAATTATGACAAACGATGTATAAAAATTTTTAGTAAAGTTGGCGCGAGTGAACAATTAATGTTACAAAAACATTTATACATCATTTGTCATTAATCCCTTTCTTGTACGCCTATATTATTAATTTTTCGTTAGAAGCCTCTAACTTATTGACAAACAAAACCAATCCCTATATTATCCATCGCGTTAGTTTTTACTAACAAAAAGATATAAATATTGTTAAGTCTGAATGCAGGCTTACATAGGAGTCAAAATGATAAAATCAAAAAAAATTGCAGTTGCAGCAGTATTATGTGCTTTTGCTGCACAACTTTCATTTGCACAGGAAGTGTCATTTGAAAACAAACTTTCATCTGAACTTGTAAACATCAATATTTCAGATGCAGGAACAAAAGCTGAATTCGCTGGTTTTACCAACAAAACAAAAGCTGAATATACTTCAGATAATCTTGATATGGGAATTGAATTAAAATTCAATCTGTCTAAAGACAATGATGCAATTTCAGTTGGCGCAGAAGAATTTATTGATGATTATTTTATTGAAGTTCGTCCTATTGATTTACTCGGAATCGGATTTCACAAAGGATATGCTGTAGCAGGTTCTTACCTTCCATGTCTTGATAAAGAAATTGAAGCTTCAAATATCGGTAGTGATTTTGGTGTTTTTGTTCGTCCGATTGACGGTCTTGTAATTTCCGGCGGTCTTGATTTTATTTCTTACTTTGGACGCGAAGGAGCTGCTCCACTTTTTAATTTTGGAGCAGAATATGCACTTGGTGAAACATTAACTTTTGGAGCTGCTTTCCGTAACATTGCTTCAGAGGAACGTTCAATTGGTGCTTACGCTTCATACACAGGAATTTCAGGTCTTACATTGAATGCAGGTTTTACTTATAACGGTGAAATTGAAGATTTTAATATTTCTGGAAATCTTATTAATGCAGCTGCAATGTTCAACAATGGTTCACTCGGACTTTATGCTGATGCAGTAGTTGCACTTGGCGGCGAAAAAGATGATGCAAACGAACTTTATACAGCAGTAAATGCGTGCTACTTTATTTCAGAAACATTGTTTGCAAACCTCTACGGTTGCTTCACAAATGATTTTGACAATGAAGATTCATGGTGCATTGGAGTAAGCCCTTCTGTTGGTTTTATGATTAATGAAAACAATACAGTTGGAGCCGGCGTTTATATCAACCTCATGAAAGCTATGAACAGTATTTCAGTTCCTGTTTACTGGAAATATACATTCTAAAATTACTGTATAATTCAAAGATTCTGCATTATAAATATTTTTAGTAAATGTTGGCGCGAGGGAATAATTAATGTTACAAAAACATGCTTTTTGTGGTTGCCGCTTTTGCGGCAAGTCCTATAGTTACTTTATCACAAAAAGCATGTAGCGCATTATTGCGCGATTTTGTAACAGGAATTATGACCGGGAGCCATACTTTTGTTGAAGTTATTTTTATAATGCAGAATCCTTAATCATATAAAATTACCAGACAATTAAATTATAAACAGATTAATTCCTTCTTTTGGGAACTTCTGCTTTATCTGATTTACGCAACTTCGTAATGTTTCCGCCGTTTCCATTGGAACATAAGAAGTCAGTACAAAATTCATTTCCGGCCATACACTGTTTCCAAGTTTTCGCGAAGATTTTCCACGGCCAGAAAGATTTTCATCAATTGTATATTCAAAACATGGAATTGTCTGTTCAAGCAGTTCTATTATGTCATCTTCCACAGACTGATTTGCAATAATTTCGCAACGGCGGAATGCAGAATCGTTAATACTGTCTGTTTCCGGCTTTTTTGAAACAACAGTCTCGTTTACTTGTAAATCTTCCTTTTTATTCATCAAAGCATACAAAACTGGAATCAAAACAAGTGTGATAAACGTACTTGAAAGCAAACCACCAACTACACACAAACCAATAGGCTGAACAAGAGAAGATGAACCATCTTTTGTAAAACTCATAGGAAGCATTCCAAGAACAGTTGTAAGTGTTGTCATCAAAACAGGGCGCAAACGGGAAAGTCCTGCCTCAAGACAAGCCTTATCAACTTCGGCACCACGTGCTACAAGAAGACCTGTGTAATCAACTAGTACAATACCATTATTTACAACAATACCAACCAGCATAACAAGACCAAGCATTGTCATAATAGAAATCGGCTGCCCAGACAAAAAGTAAATCAAAAGAACTCCAATAAACATAAATGGAATTGTAAAAAGGTTTATAAAAGGCTTCTTAAAGCTTCCGTACATTCCAGCCATAACACCAAAAACAAGCAGAACCGCAAGCACTATAATTTTTGAAAATACAATAGCTTGCTTTTTCATATTCTTCCAGGAACCTTCAAAAGAAACTGAAACATCACCAGGGAGAACAATGTTTTCGCGAATTGCCTTTTTGATTTTTGCTTCAACATCCGGCGCATTTTCGTTACCACTAATTCCTGCTGTAATATGAATTGTACGAGCCTTGTTTTCATGATTGATTGAAGTAGGCCCATAATTTTTCTTTACACTTGCAAAATTTGCCAGAGATACAAGTCCATTACTTCCCTGAACCATAATCTTTTCCAAATCAGGAATACTAGATTTATCTTTTTTCTGATAAGAAAGAATTACATCGTATTCATTTCCACTCTGGCGGAACTTTGTTGCGGCTACTCCTGCAACACTTCCATTGATTTCATTTGCAGCAGCTTCTATGCTCACTCCAAAAGAATAAGCACGCTTTCTGTCAATTTCAATTTCGAGCTGAGGAAGTCCGTTCTTCATGTCCATCTTAATGTTGTTCAGGTTTGTCATTTTTTGTAAGAGGCCCATAATCTGCTCAGAAGCAAGACGAGCCTGTTCAATATCATTACTCTTTACGACAATATCAATATCACTTCCGGCCATGCTTTCCATACTGTCTGTTGCAAAGTTGAATTGAATGCCAGGGAAATCTTTAAAGTGGGCACTGAGCTTTTCTTTGATTGTCGAAGAATTATCAATCTGATCTTTTGGCGAAGGAAGGAAGATAGAAACATTTCCAAGGTTTGAAGCAAAATTATCTTCCTCGCCACCTGAAACTCCGGTAGAAGCAAGAACTGTTTTATAACCCTTTATTTCGTCCTGAATAATTTTTTCAAATTGATGAACAATCTCGGTTGTTTTTGCAAGAGATGTTCCGGTTGGAAGTGTGATTGTCATTTGAACAGCCTGGTTTTCACTATCCGGCATCATCTCAATATGAAGAAGAGGAACAAGAGCAAAGGATGCCGCAAGAACTGCAAAAGATAAAATTACTGTGCGGGCTTTATGATTTAAGGAAGCACTCAAAATCTTTTTATACACAAAGGCAATCGCATCGAAGCCTTTGTCAAAGAGTCCGTACAAGAAAATAAGAGCTTTGTTTCTTACAGGATTTGCTGTACGATCTGTAAGCGGCATATAGTGGCCGGCAAGAACTGGTACAAGAAAGATTGCAACAAAGAGGCTGGATACAATGGCAATTACAATTGTGTAAATCATATCCTTTGCCATAAGACCAATAAAGCCCATGTCTTTCATAAAGAGCAGGAAAGGTACAAAAACTACAATTGTCGTAAGGTTTCCTGAAACAACTGAAGAAATCATTTCCTGAGTTCCAAGGATTGCAGAAACCTTTGCTTTAGTGCCACGCATTCTGTAAGAATAAATGTTATCAATCATAACAACAGAAGCATCCACAACCATACCGATTCCCAATATCAATCCTGTCAGCGTCATAATATTCAGAGTAATGTGCATTACATTCATCAGCAAAAGAGTGATGATGATTGAGAATGGGATTGAAATTGAAATTATAAATGTAGACTTAAAACTTTTGAGGAAAACAAAAAGAATTATGACTGCAAGAATAATTCCCTGCCAGGCACTTGAGTAAAGAGTTTTAAGAGTGTCACGAATCTGCACAGAATCATCGTTTATAATTTCCAGCTGAATGTCTGAAGGAATAGAAGCCTTAACTTCCTCTATTTTTTCGTAAAGAGCATCTGCAACTTTTACAGAGTTTGCACCAGACTGTTTTTTAATTGAAATATAAACGCCCGGCTGTCCGTTAATAAAAACTTCATCACTTGCATCTTTATACCCCATGTAAACACGGCCCACATCACAAAGATGAATTGCTGTTCCATTTATAGTAGAAATAACAGTGTCGCCGATTTCTTTTACAGAAGCATATTCACCCTTTGTGCGTAAAACATAATTCCATGTGTTTTCCGTAATTTTACCGCCGCCAAGATCAAGGTTTTCGGCTGCAAGACGGACAGAAATATCTGAAACAGAAAGTCCGTAAGCGGCGAGACGATTCTGTGAAAGTTCAACATTTACGCAGGGAGTTCGTCCGCCATATACCGAAGCCTGAGAAACACCGTTTGCCTGAGCAAGAACACGTTTGATTGTTTTATCTGCAATGTATTTTAGTTCGTTATCGCTGCGATTTCCGTGAACGGCAATATCCATAACAGGCATGTCATTTGAGTTTTCCTTAAAAATGCTTGTCTTTACAGTTTTTGGAAGCATCTCTTTTACGTTTTCAATTTTATCGCGTACTTCACTTGCGGCAGTTTCAAGATTTGTTCCGTAATTAAATTCCAGACTTATTGTTGCATATCCTTCAGAAGAAGTTGAAGTCATTTTTTTGAGATTTGAAAGGCTTGCAAGTTCTTCTTCAAGAATCTGTGTAACAGCCGTTTCTACAGACTGAGGTCCCGCATTCTGATAAGTAGCAGAAACCATAAGAAAAGGTTCTTTTATATTCGGCCAGAGATTTACTTCAAGATTTGTAAATGTAAAAAGTCCTGTAAGAGCAATCAGTGCAAAAATGATTACAATAAGAACCGGATTGCTCATTGTTTTTCTTGTTATATTCATAATACTTCCTCCCTATTCTGCAATATTTACCCTACTTCCGTTCTGCAGGTTTTCAAAGCCCTGAGTAATAACTTTTGCATCATTAAAATTGATTTCTTCTTCAAAACTAATTATTGTGCGGTCTTGAATTTCTTCTCCTGTTTTTATTTTTACAAGACGGACTGTAGATAATTTTTGAACATCCTCTCCGACAGTCTCTTCTGCAACATAAACATATTTACCGTCGTTTTTTTCTATAATGCACGAAGTCTGAACCGAATAAACATTGTAAAAATCTTTTATATAAAGTTTTATTCCCGCAAACATTCCGACATTTATACGGCTGTCGTTTTTTGAAAATGTAAGGATTATTTCTTTAGTGCGGCTTGCTTCGTCCAAAACTGGCGAAACTTCCGAAACTACGGCAGAAAAGCGTTCCTGAGGATATGCCTCAAGCAGAACATCGGCTTTAAGACCTTTTTTTAAGTAAGAAACATAACGTTCCGGAATATATGCAATAATCTGAAGTTTTGACAAATCGCCTATAACCGCAATTGAAGTTTCGGTATTTACACGTGTACCTTCTATAAGAGGTATTGAAATTACAGTTCCATTGATTGGCGAAGTAACTTCGTTTAATGCATAACGAGAACCAGGTGTTGAAGGATCAACATAAGCAAGGACATCACCTTTTTTTACGACAGAACCAAGATGAACCGCAGAACCTGCAATTTTTCCTGCCACAACAGGATAAACATTCATGGATTTTTCTGCACGGATATTACCGTTTAGTTCTATGAATTTGCGTAAATTTGATAAAATAAGTTTTTCTGCACGGACAGCCTGCATCATTTCATTCTGTGCGTTTTCTGTCTGTGACACACCGTTTTGTGCATCATAATCTTTAAGTTCTGCATTATTCTTTGAGCAGGAAAAAAACGTAATTAAAGAAAAGGCAAACAGGCCAGTAAATAAGATAGATTTTAGAATTTTCATAAAACACCTCGTAATTGTAAAATATTTTTTTTTGCGTTAGCGCTGGGAGTTACTGTACACATCCGTACCACTAATGCAGAGTTTTTCGAGTTCAATGTATAATTTTAAAGTTTCCAAAAACTCGTTTTGCTGACTAAGCTTTGCTTCAAGATTTTCTTTTGCTGCATTCTGCATTGAAAGCAGTTCCATTGTGCCTTTTGAATAGGAAAATTTTGCTGCTTCGTAAGTTTTTTGCGCAAGCTGCACGTACTTTTGCAAGGTAACGGCTGACTCATTTTTTTGATTTAATTCATTTATAATAGAAGAAAACTGTGCATTTGCAGTTTTTATTTTTTCTTCCAGCTGAAGTTCAATAAGTTTTACAGAATCCTCTGCCTGTTTTATAGAATCTGCTGCCTGCGAGAAAGGAAGATAATTTTCCAGAGGAACTGAAAGCCCGACGGAAAACGCTTGTTTTATAGGATTATTTTCTGCTGACGAAAATAAAGGATTTACAGAATACGAAAGATTTATTGAAGGAGCCCATGCAGACAATTTTAATTTCGACACTTCGTTTTGAGCCGATTCAAGCTGTTTTTTAAGGAGCAAGGCAGACGGTATGTTTCCGTTTGCAACATCACTGAAAAGGGCAGCATTCATTTTTTCATTAAAAAAGTCCGTATAATCTTTTATGAATGTTTCGAGCGTACCTTCGAAATTAAGGTCACTTTCTTCTGTTTTTTCAGTTTCCTCCAATTTTTCTACGCCCAAAATAAGACAAAAGGATTTTATATTGTTTTTATAAGATAATTCTTGGGCAGTATATTCAGGACGAAGTTTTTCGTAAGCAACCTTACTGGAAAGATATTCAAGTTCAGAAAGAGATCCGCAAAGATACCGTTCTTCATTTTGGGCAGATTGAAGTTTTGCGCTTTCAAGATTTTCTTTAAGGAAATCAAGATTTTGTTTTTCGTAAATTAAAGAAAAATATGCTGTTTTTACCTGTGCAATAATTTCGGAAACTGCTTCTTCATAAGAAATGAGGGCTGCTTCGTAATCGGTGCGAGTTTTGTTTATAGAGGCAAATATATCGCAGGGAATGGAAACTGAAATTTTTCCTTCAAGGCCAAAATTATTTTGAAATCCATTTGAAAGTTCATCATTTATGCCAACTGCAACAGATGGTAAAAGCGAATTCCATGAATGACCGGAAGTGCGTTGAGCAGCATTAAGTGTAATCTGTTCGCGTTTAATTGTGATGTTATTTTCTAATGCAAGCGAAACAGCCTGTTCAAGTGTTAGTGCAAAGACCTGTGTGCAGGTTGTTATAAAAGCAAGTACTGCAAAAATTACGTATTTTTTTTTCATAAAAAAACTCCTGTGATAGCCCGCTGGCGGGCTGTGTTCTATCGTAAAGCGTTAAGAAAATTGCGCATGCAATTTTTAGCTTATCCTACTGTGTATGCACAAAATCCGAAGTATACTTCGAATGCGCATTGTTTGATTTTGACTTACCTACTTTCAAAACATTACAGGAGTTTGTTTTCAATAAAATTGAAAGAACCTTTCCAGAACCTTATTTTTTTGACTGTACGGACAGTAACTTCTACCTGCCAGACGATAAAATTTATCTGGCTGGCAATGACACTAAAAATCCTTTTGTGTAATTATCAATATCTGTTACAAGCTGCAGGTTTCCGCCGTGCTTTTTCATAATTTTATAGGCAAGGGCAAGACCAAGGCCACTGCCGTTTTTAGACTGGCGGGATTTATCTCCCGAAACAAATGGCATAAAAAGAGAATTACGAACTTCTTCCGGAACCAGATCACCAGAATCTGCAATCAAAACCTGACCGTCGTTTTCCATTTTTACAAGCACATTTATTCCAGCAGAATTATGTTTGAGCACATTATTCAAAAGATTTGTATATACACGCGAAAGTTCAATTTTATCAACATTCTTTATAACAGCCGAATCTGGAATCTGTATTTCAAGACGGATTTTTTTATCTTCGTATTCGGCATAAACATCGGCAATGCAGTTGCGCAAAAGTTCGGAAACATCGCAGGCTTCTATATGAAGGATATTTTCTGCACTGTCCAACTTTACATATTCAAAAAGCCTGTCTATTAAATCATTCATTTTAACGGCTTTTGAATTGATTGTTGTAATATATTCCGACTTTTTCTGCTCATCTTCGATAATACCGTCCGAAAGTGCTTTTGAAAAACCTATTATGCTTGTAATCGGAGTTTTTAAATCATGAGCCATGTTTGCAAAAAGCAGGACGCGTTCGTTTTCTGCATTCTGCTTGATTTTTTCGGCTGATTCAAGTTTTTCTGCCATTGAATTAAAGGCATTTTTTATATCATCAAGTTCATTTTTAGATTCAAAATCAATTTTTTCATCATATTTTCCGTCTGCAAGCCTGTTTAAAGCTTCAACAATTTTTTGAACAGGATTATCAACATGCTTAATTAAAAATTTAAGAAATGGAATATTCATCAAAACAAGAAGAACAGCCTGAAACACATTCAAAAGAACATACCATTTTACAGGCAAATCCATTCCGCGAACATCTTCAAGATAATAAAGAATTTCGGAAAGTCCCGTTGAAATTAAAAACCATAAAACAAGTCCAAGTGCCATATAAAGAAAAATCTGAAAACGCAGTTTATGTGATTTATTCATCCTGAATCTCCATTCTGTAACCAAGCCCACGGATATTTTTAATCCAGCCTTCGCCGCCAAGTTTTGTACGAAGTTTACTCAAAGTTACCATAATACTATTGTCTTCAACATAAGTGTTTTCTCCCCAGCCGGCAGCACTAATCTGAGCTTTTGTAAAAACACGGTTAGGATTAGCCATAAAAAGCTGAAGTACACGAAATTCCGTTGATGTAATTTCTATCTGTTCACCATTTTTAAATAAAAGACATTTTTCTGCATCAAGTTCAAGAATTCCAGCTTTTATAACGGCAGGAACAGACGCTTCTGAAGATGAATGATAACGACGGATATTTGCTTTTACGCGTGCACAAAGTTCAAGAGGATCAAATGGTTTTTCAACATAATCATCAGCACCCATATCAAGACCAAGAACTTTGTCAGATGAAGCGGTGCGGGCAGTAAGCATAATAACAGGAATATTCGATTTTTCCCTGATTTTTTTTAGAAGCTGAAATCCGTTTAATTCAGGCATCATTACATCAAGAATTGCACAGTCAAGTTTTTCTGTAGATACAATTCCGAAAGCCGTAATGCCGTCATTTGCAATCAAAACCTTAAAGCCGTCTTTTTCAAGATAAAGCTGAAGAAGTTCCGTAACTTCCTTTTCATCATCAGCAACAAGCACTTTATACATAAACACCCCGCAAAGCATTCAACAACAGCGGCAATCATCCTGCATAAAAATACAAACAGACAATTACCGCAAAAAATACGCATAGGCACTCAACGCCAGTTTTTCATAATAATTATAACACAGCTTTTCTTACTGCGACTTTAATTAACCTTTCTAAAACCTTAAATCTGATAACAATTTCTTAAATCAAGTTTTTTCGCATTATAAAAAGAAATTATTCCAAAAATTGGCTTCCAGTCACAAGCTCGTGGTTCCTTTGCGCCTCTTTTTACTAAAAAAGTTTTATAATGAGAAAACCTTGTTCAAACATTCGATAACATTCCATTTTTATTGACATTTACAATTGAATTATATAACCTTGTTTTTAAAATGTGACACATTAAATGGGAGGACAAAATGATAATCAATATTGAAAACACAAATTTTAGGGCAGAAATAAATACAAAAGGCGGAGAAATACAGAGCCTTGTACGAAAAAGCGACGGGAAAAATATAATCTGGAACGGAGAAAAAACAGTCTGGGGAAATCATGCACCGATATTATTCCCGTTTGTAACACGATGCTTAGGCGGACACTTTATAATAGAAGGAAAAACGTGCGAATATACACGAAATCATGGATTTGCACGAGATTTGGAATGGAAATGCACACAGGAAAACGATGACAGCGCAATTTTTGAACTTACACAAAGCGAAGATACATTGTACAGATTTCCTTATGCATTCACATTAAAAACAGAATACAGACTTACAGAAAAAGGAATCGACTGGAAAATTTCAGTTAAGAATACAGATGAAAAAGCATTCAGATTCAGCGTTGGAACCCATGCCGCATTCAGCATGAACGGAAATCCAGCAGAAGATTTTGTCGTTGAATTTGAAAAGAAAGAACCGTTGACGGCAGTAGTATGCAATCCAGACTGCTTCCTTGTTCCTGACCAGAACGGCAACGCACCAATAACAAAAGCTTACGGTGAAAAAGAGCCTGGCATTATCCCAGTTACAAGTGCAGGCTTTGGAAACGGCCATCTTTTTACAAACATTACCTCTGAATGGGTTGGACTTAGAAATAAAAAAGACAATTCAATTATTAAAATTCAGACAAAAGGATTTCCATACTGCATGATCTGGCAAAACACAGCCGGCACTCCGCAGTTCGTATGTATCGAACCATGGCACGGTCTTCCAGATGCCGAAAACTGCGACCACACATGGGAACACAAACTCGGCCTGAACGAACTTCAGCCAAATCAGACATTTTCTTGCGAACAGAATATTATTGTGGAATAAAGAGAAGAGGGGGGGGGCTAAGCCTTCATGAACGGCCCCTTTTTCGAAGCATTCTGGTTGTTTTAAAAATCAGGCTTCCATTTCTTGTATCATAAAATATACATCAGATTTGCGTTTCAAAGGTATTATAATCGGTTTATCTGGATTTTCAGTTTTAAGTTTTTCAAACCATGAAGTAACATTTTCAGCAGAAACATCTGAATCTACAAAAAGAGAATTATTATCGTTCTTCCCAAAAACAAGAACATCTTCAAGTTCAAACTGATTTAACAAATGAGGTGAATGAGTTGCAATTATAAGTTGAGTATTTGTTGCAGCAAGCTTAATCATTTCTGCAACGGAACGAATCATATCAGGATGTAAACCACGCTCAGGTTCATCAATAGCAAGCAAAGCACCACGATTCGGATTCAAAAAAATAGCTTCAAGTAAAAGAAAATGCAAAGTACCGTCACTGATATGTAAAGCACCAATAACTCTATCAAGATTTTTTTCTCTTAAAGAAAGATAAGACTGACCCGTAATATTGCTGATTACAATTTCCTTGTAAGCCGGATTTACCTTTTGCAAAGTTTCTTCAATCTGGTCAAAATCCAAACTATGATTATTTTTTAAGTGATTTAATATTTGAGTCAGATTTTCACCATTCTTCCAAAGCCTGGTACCGGTTGAATATTCAGCAACGCGACGCAACTTACTTGATTCACCAGTATCAAAGGAATTATACACAGACATTGCTTCGATTGCTTTTTTTATAGACTGAATATGAAGATTCTGATTCGGGTCGCTAATCTGCTTTATTACCAGCTCATGTCCAGAAATATCTCCATTTGAATAATTTGCAATTTCATAAACTAAGTCTCGGGTAAACTTTCGAAGTTGACCATGCCCATTATGAAAATCAAGATAAACTACACGGTTATCATCTTCCTGTGTTTTTTCCACCCAAAGTTTTTCATCAAGATAATAATCTGTAGTTCACATAGGATAAATAGTACGACTGCCTATTTTTAGACATATCTTATCTGCGATATTTAAAATTTTATAAAAATTTTTATTAAGTTTAAGCCTTCAATGCCCCTCACTTTTAATATACTAAAAATATACTTACAGCATCAAATAATTTTTTAAAAATGTCAAAAATATGTTTTTCAAAGGTGAATCAGCTCTATTATTTTTTCCTAAAATTTGACAATATTAGAGTTCACCGAAATTAGCCATCAAAAGTCCAGCAGAAATAACCAATAAAA